>SKVR01000121.1 GCA_007129355.1 Bacteroidales bacterium
ATTTGCATGCTGACTCCGTTACATGCCCAGAACGATGCGGCACAAAGACTTTACCAGGAAGGCATTTTTCAGATGGAGGCCATGGGTGATTTTTCAGCAGCCATTGAGCTGTTTGAAAAGCTGGTTTTGGAATACCCTGACAACAAACCCCTGGCTTCCCGCGCCTTACTTATGATGGGTCGTTGCCACGAAAAGCTGGGGAGGGATGAGGCAGAAAAAGCATACAAACGCATCCTGGAAGAATACAGTGACCAACGAGAAATTGTTAATGAGGCCAGGGCACGCCTGCTGGTCCTATCCGCACGCGCAACGCAGGATGAATACACCGGAGTAATTACACGTAAGGTTTGGAAAGGTTCAGAACATTGCAGCATGACCAATATTTCAGCAGATGAAAAATATGTAGCATTTACTGACTGGGCCACAGGCGACCTTGCATTGTCCGAACTGGCTACTAGCCAAACCCGGCGGCTTACAAATAAAGAATCATGGTCTGAAACATCAGCTTATGCCCTTCTTCCCGTCTTCTCTTACGATGGTAAATATATTGCCTATATCTGGTTTGACAATAACGATGAATGCAGCCTTCGAATGATTGATTTGGAAAGCGCAGAAGTTCAGGTGCTTCTGCAGGATAAAGGCTTGTACGTTCAACCATTGGAATGGGCGCCCGATGGGAAGTCCATTATTTTGCTCAGCAATGAAAATTATGAAAATTACGGGTTATGGCAATATTTTTTTGAAGAAGACACCCTTTCCCTGTTAAAATCATTCAGTGAATATTTTCACCCGGAAAAAGTGGCTTTTTCACCTGATGGTAAATACATTGCTTATGACCACTATTCCCAGGAGCCTGAAAACCGACTGAACATTTATTCCATTGACCTTGAAAGCAAAGAACAATATGAGCTGGTGATTCACCCTTCCGAGAATTTTGCATGTGGATGGACACCCGATGGATCGCAATTGATCTTTATCAGCAATCGTACCGGAATCAACGCCATCTGGACCATTCCGGTAGAAGAAGGTAAAGCTGCAGGAATACCCGAAATACTTAAAACCGATGTCAGCTTTTCAATTACACCCATCAGGTTTACAAAAAGCGGTTCTTTTTATTACGGGGTTAATTCAGGAAGTCGCGACGTTTATATTGCATCATTTAACCCTGAAGAAACTGAGCCCTTCGGGCCGCCAGAAAAAATATCGCAGCAACACGAGGGATTAAACAGAATTGCTGCATGGTCAAGCGATGGAAGGTTTATTGCCTATACCGCCACAAGGAATATGAGGGCCGTTACCCGATCAAATTCCGTTATCATTCACGACGTTGAAACAGGCCAAAATCGTAATATAATTCTGGATTTAAGGATGGTTTTTGATTATATAGCGTGGTCGCCCGATAATAAATCAATAGCTGTGAGCGCAATTTATATTAAGGATAACCAGCAATTTCAGGGACTTTTTATCCTGAACACAGCAACCGGGGAGATCACCGAAATGATTGAGGAAGGATTAATTCAGGAATTTTTTTTTAAGCCTGCCTGGTCGGAGGATGGAAAATACCTGTATTATATCAGTAGGGATCAAACTGACTTGCAGTATTTTTTAACAGAACGAAACATGCAGACAGGCCGGCAAAAAGTTTTACTCGAGCTTTCAGAAGATATTGTCGGTACAGAGAATAACTGGCCCACCTTCGAACTGGTTTATTCATCAAATGAAAACATGCTTACTTTCTCCCGTATTTCATCCCCTGAAAAAAAATCAGACCTGTTCATGATAGATTTAAAAGACAGCGACCCCCGACCCCTTAAAATTCTTACTGTTGATTATCCCGAAGTTATCAGAAGAGCCCTGTCATTTGATGGAGAAGAGGTGGTGTATATTAAAAGCAGACTTGACGAAAAAAATATTCACCGTGATTTTGAGCTATGCTCGATCAACATTGTCAGCGAAGAAGCCCGGAAAATAATAGATATTCCTACAGAGTTCCACTTATTTTCACTGCACCCCGATGGTAAAACTGCTGTTTTTAACATGGGGCTCCTTAATAATCCATGCGAGATATGGGTAATTGATAATCTGCTACCTGCCCGTTTAAACGAGTAACAAACCACCAATGGGGTTGTCATTCCAAACGAAGTGAAACATAATGAGGAACCTGTTACCCGCAAAACCAAACCCACAAAATCTTGACAATTCCTGACAAAATCTTCACAATCTTGACATTTTTAGGTTGTATTTTTCTTGTGCAATTTACCTAAAGTGAGCTTTGGCAGATCCTTCAGAAGTATTCAGTTAAAAGAATCATTTGATAATTGTTACAAGTTTATTTGTCAAACCTTAAAACTAAAAGAAATGAAAACATTTGTAAAAATGCTGATGTGCCTGGCCTGTATGGCTTGGCTTTCCAGCTGCGAAAAAGATTCCGACATAAACGGAACTAAACATCGGGAGGTATCAAAAGTTTTCGATGCCAGCTTTAATGTTTATGATTTAACAGAGGGAGAACCGGTAATAACTAATGACGGGTGCTTCAAAAACTGGAAAGGTGAAGGAGAATCATTAATCCTTGAAAGATTTTCTGTCGATATTACACTTTTTTGTGATATGGAAAATCTAAGTTTCTGCGACTTGAACGGTACTTTTTTTGCCCAGGACGGCAGTGAGCTTTATTTTAGTATTGCTCAAGGAAAAATAATCTGCATCCAGGATCAAGGTTGTGAAATTTTTCATTATAGCATCGACGATGTCGCCACTATTGAAGGAGGCACCAAACGCTTTCAAGGGGCAACTGGTAGTTTTAA
>SKVR01000060.1 GCA_007129355.1 Bacteroidales bacterium
ACCCATCCCTTGCTGCCATAGCTTTCATAAAATGCGAGGTTGGGTTTGTAGGCAACTGCAAAAGGCAAAGTTGCATCGATGATTCTTTTATTAAATTCAAAAACGGGATCTTCAAATTTTTTGAGAAATGCAGGGATTTTATCCGGGTCCGTATCAAGTCCGACACAAAGAAAAGACCTCTTTTCTTTTATGAGTCCAACAAGTTTTTCATAATTCATAACATGCAAAGATTATGCAACACCTTCTTTAAGTTTTTCAGCATTTTCAGCAACCTGGAGTGCATCGATAATTTCTTCTATTTCTCCATCCATAATAGCAGAAAGGTTGTAAAGCGTAAGGCTTATTCTATGATCCGTTACCCTTCCCTGCGGATAGTTATAGGTTCGAATCTTTGCCGAGCGGTCGCCGGTTGAAACCATGGTTTTGCGTTGCGAAGCAATTTCATCAAGATATTTTTTATACTCCATGTCAAACAGCCTTGTACGAAGCACTTTAAGGGCCTTTTCAAAATTCTTGATCTGCGATTTCTGGTCCTGGCAGGTAACAACAATACCCGATGGAACATGTGTAAGCCTGATTGCTGAATAAGTAGTATTTACTGATTGCCCTCCCGGTCCTGATGAGCAGTAGGTATCTTTTCTGACATCGCTCATCTTCAGATCAATATCAAACTCATCTGCTTCGGGAAGAATGGCAACGGTAGCAGCAGAAGTATGCACCCTGCCCTGGGTTTCAGTTTGTGGCACACGCTGCACGCGGTGCACTCCCGATTCATATTTGAGAATTCCGTAAACTTTGTTACCGGAAACGTTGAAAACGATCTCCTTAAAACCTCCCGATGTACCCTCGTTCACATCTACAATTTCGGTTTTCCAACCCTTTTTCTCGCAATACTTGGTATACAAACGAAATAGATCACCGGCAAAAATTGCGGCTTCGTCCCCCCCTGTTCCTGCTCGAATTTCAACGATGGCATTTTTACCATCCTGAGGATCTGAAGGTACAAGCATAATCTTTATCTTTTCCTCCAGGTCTTCCTTTCTTTCTGAAAGCTCTTCAAGTTCCATCTTTGCCATTTCGCGGAACTCTTCGTCTTTTTCATTTGAAAGGATTTCTTTGGAAGACTTTATATTGTCAATTACATTTTTGTATTCATGATAGGCTTCGACAATCTCTTCCAGGTCCTTATACTCTTTATTAAGCTGGATATAACGCTTCATATCTGCAATAATAGCCGGATCGGTTATTAATTGCGAAACTTCCTTAAACCTGTTATTTATAGCTTCAAGTTTTTCTAACAACATAATTCTCTAATATTTGATATTTCTTCGGATTAACTTCAAAAAAGAAATCAATCCTTCAGCTATCAGTAAAATAGCCTGCAAAATTACTAAAAATCAACGGTATTACAATTCATAACTGAACTTACCGTGGGTTGACTCAATCAGCAGTTTTTTGCCTGTATCCTGCTTGCAATATCCTATGATTTTTGCGTTGAGATTAAATGACTTGCAAATATCAATAATCTGTGATGCGTGTTGTTCTTCCAGATAAATCTCCATTCGATGCCCCATATTGAATACCTGATACATTTCCTTCCAGTCGGTACCGGACTCTTGCTGAATCATGCGGAACAAAGGAGGCGTATCAAAAAGATTATCTTTAACAATTAACATATCATTAATGAAGTTCAGAACTTTGGTTTGAGCACCACCACTATTGTGAATAAGCCCATGGATTACCTGCCTGTAATGCTTCAAAATCTTCGCCATAGCAGGCGCATAAGTGCGGGTGGGTGATAATACCAATTTGCCTGCATCAATTCCATCCAGTTCGTTTATTTTGTCTGTGAGCAGCTTAGACCCTGTATAAACCACATCTTCATCAAGAGAGTTATCATAACTTTCGGGGTATTTTTCAGCGTAGATACGTGAAAAAACATCATGACGAGCCGAAGTAAGTCCGTTACTTCCCATACCCCCGTTATAGGTGTCTTCATAGCTTGCTTTTCCGAATGATTCAATACCGATTATCACATCTCCGGAGGCAATTTTATCATTTGAAATGATATCTTTTCGGGGCAGGCGTGCTGTTACTGTTGAATCAACTATTATGGTTTTAACCAGATCACCAACATCAGCTGTTTCGCCCCCTGTGGAAATGATGTTAACGCCATGGTCGTGCATTTTTTGAATAAACTCTTCGGTTCCGTTAATTACGGCGGCTATTACTTCACCGGGTATCAGCATCTTATTGCGTCCAATGGTGGATGAAATAAGAATCTGATCGGTAATACCTACACAAAGCAGGTCATCAAGATTCATTACAATGGCGTCCTGTGCTATTCCTTTCCATACCGAAAGATCGCCTGTTTCCTTCCAGTACATATATGCCAGAGATGATTTTGTGCCTGCACCATCGGCATGCATTACATTGCAGTAACCGGCATCTCCTCCCATAATATCAGGAATAACCTTGCAAAATGCATTGGGAAAAAGCCCCTTATCCAGATTTTTTATGGCTTTATGAACGTCTTCTTTGCCTGCTGATACTCCGCGTTTGTTGTATTTTAAATTATCTGCCATTGCAATTATTCTTTTTTCTGCAAAAATAAGCATCCCTGATATCATAAATACCAGGGATGCAGTTTTATTTTTCAAACATTATTGATTTCTTAAGTCAATCTGAACCGGGCCTTCCTGCCTTCGGGTATCTCCAGGATCAAAATCTTCACCAATTACCCTGAACTCCGTTCTTCGGTTCAGTTGGTGTGCCACATCTCTGTGTCTTTCTGTGGGAAGCCTGTTGATATAATCTTCTGTGAGCACTGTGCCGCCCTCAAACCGGAAATCATCTCTAATTATAGTTTTTTCAATGGCTCGGGGTACTCTTTTACCGTAACCTACTGCAAGTAATCTGGCAGGATTTATACCACGTTCAATGAGATAGTCAACTACTGACTGGGCTCTTCGTTGCGATAATGTATCGTTTACTGCATCGGTGCCCCTGCTGTCGGTATGCGATGCCAGCTCAACTACAATTTCAGGATTATCCTGGAGGGTTATAATAAGTCCGTTGAGCGAATCCTGGTATTGAGGCAATAGCTCCCACCTGGCAAATTCATAGAGAATTTCTGGCAATTCGATAGGTTCATCAGGTATTGGCTCCAAAAAGAAATCATTAACGAAATCGCGACTTCTTTCAACACCAATGGTTGATTGCTGTCCTCTGACATTGAAGTACTTCTCTTTACTTACAAGAATTTCATAAGTAGTGTTTTCTCTAACCCTTGCTTTATCGAAAAAATATTCTCCCGATGGGTTGGTTTCAGCTTGTGCAAAAGAACCATCTGACCCGATAAGCTGAATCTGTACTCCCGGAAGTACTTGTTTCGTGCTGTCATCTTTAATAGTACCAGCCATTGTAAATTCAACAGGAGGAATCATAAATGTAAAGATTGCATCGCCTCTTGAACCTCTTTCAGTTCGGTTTGAAGAGAAAAATCCTGATTCGGTATTTCTTCTGAATACAATGCCAAAGTCATCGGCCTGGCTATTGATGGGAGTACCCATATTAACTGGTTTGCTCCAGCCATCGGGCTCCCGGACGGAGTAGAAAATATCAAGACCGCCGAGTCCGGGATGTCCATTTGATGCAAAATATAAGGTACCGTCTTCTCTCAAATAAGGAAACATCTCATCGCCGGGAGTATTGATCTCGGGCCCCATATTTCGCGGATTTTTAAACTCCCCTCCTGCCCTTTCGCGTTCGGCAACCCAGATATCCCGGCCGCCTTGGCCACCTGGCATATCAGAAACAAAATACAAACTCATGTCATCAGGGCTTATTGCAGGGTGGCCCAAAGAAATGGTACTGTCAGAAACAAGATTAAGTTCAGTGGGTTCACCCCACTCAGCACCGCTTCTTTCTGAGCTAAAAATTCGGCAACCCAGCTCTTGATCGGGTAATGACTGGCAACGTGTAAAGTACATTTCTGTACCGCTGGAATTTATGGATGGAGCACCCTCATTAAATTCAGTGTTAATGGGCCCTTCATCCAGCAGAGCAGGATTGCTCCAGTCTCCTCTTCTGTCCTGGTAGGTTACAAAGAGAGATGTGAAATTCTGGCCTGTCCATGGATCTGTTTTGGATCCTACAGCACCATCACGCGACGATGTAAAAATCAAAATACTACCCCTTTGATCACCAAAAGCAGAAGCAAAATCATCCTGCCTTGAGTTAAAGACTCTTTCAAAGCTAACTTCATAAAGTCCGGGGTTTTCCATAAGTTCCATTGCAATTTCCACAGAACGGATTCCCCAGTCGCCGCGCCAGTCGTCAGGCACTTTTTCCTTATAAAGTTTAAACTGTTCGAGAGCTTGTTCATGTTTGCCATTTTTCATCATAGCATCTGCTTTGTAAAAGATGGCAATCGGATCGGGATAATTCCCTCTGACTGCACGACGAAAGAAAGATTCTGCCCTACGATGATCATTCATGTACATATAGCATAATCCCTGTTGGTACAAAATCCGCACTCCTTCCCTTCTGTCTTTTCTTCTCACACGGTTGTATGCTCTCCGGTACTGGTTAACAGCTTTACTGTACTGACGAAGTTCAAATGCCTGGTCGGCCCGCTCAACACGACGATTCTGAGCTTCAGAAGTATCCGGCAGGAAAAAGAAAAACAGGGAAACGAAAAAAAGGAAGAGCAATTTCTTCATATAGAATGAGAAGGTATTAAGAATTTATACAATCTGTTCTGACATTATTTAATTATTGGGGACGTATCTTTTTAACGTAAAGTGTAGAATAAAATTGCAAAATGTTGCTTGTAAGGAATTATTTTACTTTATCATCTTTATCATCTTCATCATCTTTATTATCTTCATCATCTTCTTTTGAAACAGGATCATCCGGTTCTTCATTTATCTGGTTGTACGGATAAGGTAATTCATCATCCTCATTCTTTTCGGCAACCTTGTCAGGCGATTCTTTTTTATCGGTATGAGAATCATCATTGGTAGCATTAATATCAGCTGCATCGTTTAAACCTTTACTGAATCCTTCAATGTCTTCCTTAACCTGTTTTACAGGGTTTTCAAGTTCATCGGAGTAACGATTGATCTCGGTATTGATATCACGTTGCACCTTTTTTATTTCGTTGATGCCTTTGCCAAGAGTCTTTGCAATTTCAGGAATCCTTTTGGGACCAAAAAAGATCAGAATAAGCAAAACAATTATAAAAATTTCGCCACCGCTAATACCAAAAAGTAATATAGAAAAACCCGGAATATTCATAATATTGATTTACAGGACAAATTTAAAACAAAGCATTCAATTAATATCTTTTTTACTGCATTTTTTAGCCATATTTAATAGAGATAGCCGCCCCTGTTTGGTGACGGCTATCTTTATTTGTTTATATAATCACTGCTTATTTTTTTTCTTTTTTCTTTTGCTGACGTGTAATAAGATCGTAAGCTATCGGAGTAGCATTAAACAGTGACGAGTAAGTACCAATGGCAACACCCATCATAAGTGCAAATGCAAAACCACGAATCACTTCACCACCAAACAGGAAGATAATAAGTAATACTGCTATAGTAGTACCTGAAGTGTTGAATGTACGTGAGAGCGTTGCATTAAGGGCATTATTGATATTGATTTTCAGATCACGTTTCGGATAAAGCATGGTGTTTTCACGAATACGGTCGAAAATAATTACCGTGTCGTTGACCGAGTACCCGATAATGGTAAGGATTGCGGCAATAAATGTCTGGTCAATCTCCATGGTCCATGGCACAATATTATACAACAACGAATACAGTGAAATAACAATCAGCGAGTCGTGCGCCAGAGTTGTAAGACCACCCACTCCAAACTGCCACTTTTTAAACCTGGCAGCAATATACATGAAGATAATAATGAGAGCAATGGTAACACTGATAACAGCCCCTCGTTTAATGTCGGCTGCAACAGCAGGTCCTACTTTCTGCGAACTCATCCGGCCAATGATCTTATCTTCATCGTCAGATACAAATTCATTGAAAGTTATAGGTGTGGCAAAGTATTCCTGAATTCCTTCAAACAACCTTCTTTCTGCCAGTGAATCAGCAGTTACTGACTCGTCATCAATAAGGAAAGTTGTTGTAATCTTCACCTGGTTGCTGGGCCCAAAAGTTTTCACTTCCGGAGCTTCATCAAAAATATCAATAAGTGCTGCACGCATTTCAACAGTATTGACATTCTGGTCAAATCTTACCACATAGGAGCGTCCACCGGAAAAATCAACACCATAGCTCAATCCTCTTACAGCAAGTGATCCAATGCCAACAATAATAACTATGGATGAAATGATGTAGAATTTCTTACGAACCCCGATAAAGTCAAAGTTTACTTTAGTAAGAACATCCTTCGAAATTTTGGAATCGAAGTTAATGGCCAGGTTCTTATCAATCCAGTAAGAGAAAATCAATCTGGACAGGAAGATTGCAGTAAATAATGATGAAATGATACCAATAATCAGTGTGGTTGCAAAACCCTGTACCGGACCGGAGCCGAAGATGTAAAGTACTACACCTGTAAGCAATGTAGTAACGTTACCGTCAATAATAGCTGAATAGGCATTTTTGTAACCGTCTGAAATAGCAAGTTTCTGTCCTTTTCCGGCTCTTAACTCCTCAAGTATCCTTTCGTAAATGATCACGTTAGCATCTACGGCCATACCCAGTGTAAGCACAATACCTGCAATACCGGGTAAGGTAAGCACAGCCCCAAGTGACGCCAGCACCCCGAATATAAAGAAGATATTGGTTACCAGTGCCAGGTCGGAAACAAAGCCAGCCCGGTTATAATATATAGCCATGTAAATCAATACAATAACAAAAGCGATAATGAATGAGGTAAGACCACTTGAAATGGCTTCTCTACCCAGGGTCGGCCCTACGATTGCTTCTTCCACAATACGAGCCGGAGCAGGTAATGAACCTGCGCGTAAAATATTGGCAAGGTCTTGCGCTTCTGCAACAGAAAAATTACCTGTGATTGAAGAACGACCACCACCAATCTCACTTTGCACCGTTGGGAATGAATACACATAGTCATCAAGCACAATAGCAATAGAATTTCCTATATTGGCCGAAGTAAGCCTTCTCCACTCGCGTGCACCTTCGCTATTCATGGTCATTGAAACATTAGCAGCTCCTGATGTGTGATCAAAATCCTGACGGGCATCTACAATAACATCACCTGTTAAGGGTGGCTCACCCCTTGTGGGTACCTTAATGGCAACAAGCTGAAGTACATTTTCTGTTCTACCCTGTGGTTTTACAGTCCATAATAACCTTAACTCTCTTGGGAAAAGACTTCTGACAATAGGCTGCCGAAGCATATTGTTAACCATTGCAGTATCTGCAATAGCCGCACTACCCACCATAGGTCCATTACCCAGGAATGGTTCCCCGGTTTGCGGATCCATAACAATGTTCATGTTCAGAACTGCAAATAACGGATTCTGGCGGGCCATATCTTCATCGAGGATTAGCTCATCATCGACATCGGTAGCTAATAAATCTAGTAGATCTTCATCTTCATCTTCGGCTGGATCACCCGATAAGAGTTCATCAATATCAGCATCATCTTCCACAACAGGTTCTTCAATGGGTACTTCCGGTTCTTCTGTAACTTCCGGGGCAGGTTCGGGTGCGGTTTGACGAAGTCTTTCATTGGCTTCAGCAAAGAAGGGATACAATTCAGAAAATTCATAGGTTTCCCAGAATTCAAGGCGAGCAGTTCCTTGCAGAAGTCTTCTTACCCTGTCTTCTTCCTTTATACCGGGAAGTTCAACCAGAATACGGCCTGATGTCTGTAATTTCTGAATATTGGGTTGGGCAACACCAAACCTGTCAATACGAGTGCGCAGAATCTGAAATGAGCGGTCAATGGCATCATCTACTTCCCTGGCAATTACTCTTAATACTTCATCGTTGGTGGAGTTAAAATTGATCCTTTCACGCATTTCAGGTGTGGCAAAAATTGCCGCAAGACTGGCGTTAGGGTCAGTTTCACGGAAAGCTCTGCCGAATAACACCACAAAATCATCGCGACTACCGCGTTGAGCCTGAATGGCATTTTCCATTGCCAGTTGGAATGTGGGATCCTGGCTGTTTCCTGATAATGCACGGATAATCTCTGGAACAGAAATTTCCAACGTTACGTTCATACCCCCTCTGAGGTCAAGACCCAGGTTAAGTTCCCTTTCCTTAACATCCTGGAAGGTATATTTTCTGATACCCAAATTAAAGACTACTTCATTCATCATGGAATCCAGATAGAAACGCTCATATCTGTTTCTTAAAGAATCCATAAGAACCAACTCAACAAGTTCATCGCCTCCGGATATTTCTCTGGCAATAGCCTGAACCCTCTCGCTGCTGGCATATGCCTTTGCGTTACGTTCAACCTTGGTTGAGAAATACGTAAACGACAACTGGTAAAGACATACCAAAGCAAATGCAATGGCAAAAAACCTAATTAAACCTTTGTTCTGCATGTTATCTATTTTTTAAATTTAATTGTTGCTTCCGATTTTGCTTCTTGTATTTTGGTTTTAAACAAAATTTGCCGGATATATATCTTTATAAAAAGGGCTGCAAAGATAGAACTTCACAGGCTAATTTACAACGGATAGAACCAATTATTCCAAACTTTTTCCGGTGAGTATCTTTTTTTCACCCGTGCACAAGCTCAAAATAATTGATTTTTAGCCATTTCAAGAAATCGACCGCAAATTTAGACTAATTTTTTCTCAATGGAAAATAAAGCTTTTTCTTTTTACAAATCAGGCAGATTTTTAACTTTTCTGAATAATTTGCATTGCTAAACAGTGAGTTCCAAAATGGATTTTTCGTAATTGATCACAGCTTTGTATTTCTGCAGAACATCTCCGCCTATTATCCCATCGATCCTGGGAAGATCAAAGGCAGCATAGGCTTTATTAATGTTTTCCATATCTATAAGAATCACTTCAAGATTTTCAAGGCGACAGTCACCCAATTCGACTGCATTAATATGCATGGAATAAGTGTCAATTTTTGATGTCCCGATTCCCATAAAGAATTTGTCATAGATTTTAATTTCCGGGTTTTTAAAAATCGTTCTCGCACGGTTTATATCTAGTACTGTAAGTGTTGCTCCTGTATCAATAAGCATATGCATTTTATACTTATTGAGTTCACCCACAACCATGATATGAAAGCCCTGGTGGTTGAACGGCAGAATTTTTATGGGAATGGTATGCTTCAATTTGCTCAATGAATTAATGTAATCTGTTTCAAAAACTGTTTATGCCTGCTATGTATAAAACAGGCTCTCCGCTTAAGCAGAAAGCCTGTTTTATAATTTTTATTATAGATTCATTAGTTCAGCTTATGCTCAACAGTAATGATCTCCATGCCTTTTCTTATGGCTTCTTCGTTAAGTGGAATAAGATGGTGATAACGTTCAGGCAGTACTTTCTGAAGCCCCTTAATCACATTTTCCATTTCAATGATAGGTCTTATTTTCAGAAACCCACCTATAACAATCATGTTAAACACCTTGGTATTATTCATTTTTACAGAAGCATCGTAAGCGTCTATGACATATACATTAATGTCGGTGCGCCTGGGCTTACGTGTCATACCGTTACGTTCATAAATCAGAAGACCACCCGGTTTTACAGCATCTTCAAATTTATCCATGGATGGCTGATTCAAAACAATAGCAGTATCATATGTATTCAATACCGGTGAGCTGATTTGTTCATCGCTGATTATGGCTGTACAGTTGGCTGTTCCACCGCGCATTTCAGGTCCGTAAGATGGCATCCAGCTTACTTCTTTATTTTGCATAACTCCGCTGTAGCAGAGGATTTGTCCCATTGACAAAACTCCTTGTCCACCAAATCCGGCTATTATAATTTCTTCGGTCATGATTAATATGTTTTTATTTCTCTTCGGGTACTTTGATATCTCCAAGGGGATAGAACGGGAACATATTTTCTTCCATCCACTTATTGGATTGAACGGGCGTCATTTTCCAGTTTGAGGGGCAGTTAGCAACAATTTCCACAAAACATGTTCCTTTGTTCAGTTTCTGATATTCCATGGCCTTTCTGATTGCTTTTTTGGCTTTACGAACATTGGCAGGCTTGTGCACCGCCTGACGCGTAACGAAATAGGTGCCGGGCAACTGAGCAATCAGTTCGGTAATTTTAAGGGGTGAACCCATGGTTTTTACATCGCGCCCAAATGGAGAAGTAGAGCTTTTCATTCCCACCAGCGTGGTAGGAGCCATCTGGCCACCGGTCATACCATAAATGCCATTATTAACAAAAACTACAAGAATATTTTCACCCCTGTTGCAGGCATGAATGGTTTCGGCAGTACCAATAGCAGCAAGGTCGCCATCACCCTGGTAAGTAAAAACAAACTTCTCAGGAAATACTCTTTTAATGCCTGTTGCTACGGCAGGAGCACGTCCGTGTGCAGCTTCCTGCATATCAACATTAAAATAGTAATAGGCAAGTACTGAACATCCCACTGGAGCCACTCCAATGGTTTCATTTTGTATGCCCATCTCGTCAATTACTTCGGCCAGAATACGGTGTGCAGTGCCATGACCGCATCCGGGGCAATAATGCATGATACGGTCGGTAAGGACATCTGTTTTCCTGTAAACAAG
>SKVR01000293.1 GCA_007129355.1 Bacteroidales bacterium
GTACTGCAGCACCCAGATCTCTGTTTCTGCCTGTATTAATGAAAGAAATACCCTTTTCTCCCAGTCCGTTAATTCGTGTACGCCCGGTGAGCTTGTAGGGAAACCCGATAAGTGCCTGGTCGTCGGCATGATGCTCATTTTCAGGAATGTGGTATCTGTGGGTCATCTCATCATGAAGCCGGGGGTCACTCATGGAACTTTGCAGGAACAACATATGAGGTGGAAAAGTACCTTCGGAGTTTATTTCTTCCCACCAGTTAAACAGATAAGGCCCATTAGTTAGCTTATAAGCAGGCGGATTGAGTTCATCGCCAGTAAAATCATCGCTGGGTTCGAAATGTGCAACCATTGATGCATTTCCGTTAAAAGTGACAGTCCAGCTTACATCATTGCTGTTTTGGGTTCCGCTCCAGTGCGAGAACCTGTAACCTGGATCCGGGATTGCTGTAAGGGTAACAGGTACTCCCCTGAAATAAATTCCATCCCATCCTTGAGAAACATCAGGTGTAATAGTATTGACTTTTATCTGCCCCATTTGGGCATCATTCACTGCCAGTTGCATGTTATAAATGCCACTTAGATTAAAATGATCGCGAATATGAATTCGCATGTAGGCGGGTCTTTGCTGCGCAAAGGTTCGCATTCGATGCACGTTTTCGTGCCACTCATTCATGCTGACCGGTCTGCGCCAGCGGTCAATATGCTCCTGCATTTCGGGTTGAAGAACTGTTTCTATGGAATCAATTACTGCAACAACATTTTCTGATTTAAATGTCGTATTCATAAGGTCTGCAGAACGGTTGATGAAGTCGTTCTTGAAATTCTCATTTTTGAGAAGGTTACGCAGCAGAAATGTTGACCATGGTGGGTTGGGCCAGTTGGGTCCACTGGCATCTGTAGCCATTGCCAGGGTATTGTGTGCTGCTCCCTGACCAACACCGGGTACGTAAAAGAAATCAAGCCAGAAACCAAAGTCGCTATCTAGCATATGCCATCTCCATCTGCCATCCATACCAGGCGGCGCCTGCGGATCGTAATCGATAAGCCGGCGGAAATAATTCACATTATTACCGGGCCAATCGGTATTCATGATGAAAATACCTGTGATTTGCTCATCAATAAAACTCTGTGTGTCCATAAGGGTTTGCACATGCTCAAAATTACCTTGAGATGCCATGTTATTGTTGTTGATGAACGATCGCATACTGTTATAATGCTGAACACCATCAGCATTTCCGTAAGCAAAATTAGAATTGTTCTGTACAACGGTCATTTCATGCTCTTGCAGCCCGTAATGGCTGAAAATATAATGCTGATCATACCTGTCGCGGATATTATGTATACCCCAGTATTCGCCGTTAAGGAAAAGTATGGCCGGGCGGTAATACTGTGTTTCCAGATTGAGATCGCGGGCAAGGTATTGCATAAACCCATCGCGGAAAATTGCCTGATCCCAGTCATTGCCAGAATTGCGTAAGATAAACCTTTTATACTGAAGAATGGGTTTTTCGGGGAAGAGTTGGTAGTTTATCCAGCTATCGCCATAATTATTTCGGGCATAGATTCGCAAAGATTTGCGCGGCCGACTGCGGGTTGTACCGCCGTGTATACGTATTCCCATATCTCCTGCAAAGGCCTGATTGCCATTGTTTTCCAGCAGCTCAAGATGCATGGGACGTTCCCATTCGCGGCCCCGCTTAAACATATTGTTATGATTACCCGGGATATAAATCCCAATATCAGGATCAAAGAAGTTATTTCTGTCAGTATTGAGAAAAAACAGAGGAAGGCTATATCTGTCTGCGCCGGCTTCATCTACAAGGAAAGAATGCGTAGTAGCAGGACCAGGCAAATGGTTTTCTTTTATTGCTATGGCTCGTACAATATTTACCTTGAAGACGTCACCATCAGGCGTTTGCCAGCCTTCATAGTAGGGTGGACCCGGATCAGGATTGTTATTAGTAGGGATTAGAGATATGTCATTGAGGGTTCCTTCAAGGGATGATATGGTTATTGTGCCTGTATACAGATTAGAACCTGCTGTGGGTTTGGATCCATCAAGTGTGTAATATATAAGTACATTTTTCATTGTGGAAGATACTTCCAGCTCAAATTCGTCAGTATAAGATCCGCTGGCATGCGAAAACTCCGGCATGGGTGTAATACCCATATATCCCTGGCTGTTATTTGAATTGCCGGGTGTGGGCTCATTAAAAAAATACCAGTTATCAGATCCGTCGGGTTGCCGGCCATAACTAATGTCGGTAGGGATGGGTAACGGTGCAATTTCATCAATTCGTAAACCAGATGGATGGGTAAGCAGCACTTCTTCACCTGCCTTGCTGATGCTGAAATTGGTATGGAGCTCCGATTGGGGGTGATTCTTATCCTTACCTGATGCCCAAACCAAAATGAAACCCCCTGCAGGTATATTCACATCTGGAAATACCCAGCGGAAAGGTCTTTCATAATCATCCGATAATCCATATCCTAGTAAATTTATTGAATTGCTTTCCGGGTTATAAATCTCAATCCAGTCTTCAGAATCACCATCCTCATCATTCAAAGTTGCTACATTCGATGAAATAATCTCATTGAGTACCTGTGGATACAAATGGTTAACCTGACCAAATAATAAAAATCCGGAAAAAATATATAGAATAAATATTTTAAACATTTTATACTTTTTGTGTAAGGTATCCATAATTTGAATTCTCGTAAAATAAACCCGCAGGTTCGGTTTATGTTTTGAATAATTCATTTACTGCAAGATTATGTTATTCAAA
>SKVR01000144.1 GCA_007129355.1 Bacteroidales bacterium
CAGCTTTTATTACCCTTTGTACTTTTTCACGTACTTCTATTGCCAACTCTTCAAGTTGGGGATTAGTTACCGATGCCATCATAGCATGAGGATCAACAGTTGAAACTTCCACAGTACCATCTTCAAGTTGCTCTACCACAACATTACAAGGCAGAAAGACACCAAGTTTATCTTCGGCCAGTAATGCCTTGTGCGCAAAATGAGGATTGCAGGCTCCCAAAATGATATAGGGACGAAAATCGACATCAATTTTATTCTTTAGAGTTTCCTTTACATTGATTTGAGTAAGAACGCCAAAACCTTCTTTCTGAAGCTCTGCAGTTGCAAGCTCAATGGCTTGTTCGTAGGATGTTTTCCTTAAAATTGTACTGAAATAGTAGCTCATGATATTTTTTCTTTATTAAACCATGAAAATATAAAATTGTTTGATAATATCAGTCGTTGATTTAACTCGAAAGTGTTTTTCCTAATTATCTTTCAAACAGAACATTATTTGTAGTAGACTTGTTTTAATGATTTTAAAATCAAAAACTCATGAACAGCAAACTAATTCTTCTGGTTCTTATTAATTTTTTCTTTACTTTGGGGTGTAAATCTTAAGAAATGGAAAAACCTCTACCCGGTTCTTTTACCTATCTGGCGCTTGGAGATTCTTATACTATTGGGCAGGGAGTTCCGGCGCAAGATCGTTATCCTGTGCAGTTAAGAGATAGTATTGTTAAATCAGGTATTCTCTCTGATACGTTAATTATCATAGCGCGCACAGGCTGGACCACTGATGAGCTTTCAACAGGTATTGACAATACAGATATTGCACCCCCTTATGATTTGGTAACCCTATTAATTGGTGTAAATAATCAGTATCGTGGGCGACCCCTGGAAAATTACAGGGAAGAATTTGTGGAATTACTCAATCGTTCCATTGAATTTGCCGGTAATGACAGGGGCAGGGTAGTGGTACTTTCCATACCTGACTGGGGAGTTACCCCTTTTGCCGACGGTCGCGACAGGGCAAAGATTGCGCAGGAAATAGATGTATTTAACCAGGTTAATCGCCAGGAATCGGAAAAAGCGGGAGTTGCCTGGCTTGATGTAACGGAAATTTCCAGGCTTGCGGCTGACAGAAATGATTTGCTGGCACCTGACGGACTTCATCCTTCCGGAATTATGTACCGTATGTGGGTAGATGAATTGTATCCCATTGTAAGGAATATATTAACAGAAAAATGATTCTATGGAATTTTTTAAATTGGCATACGCAATAGAGCTTGATTCGGGTGATAATCTAAAACATTTCCGTCAAAAGTTTGTGAGGGATGATCCCAACCTGATCTACCTTGACGGCAATTCTCTTGGTATGCTGCCTGAAGCCACTGCTGAGCGTATTCAGAATGTTATAACAAAAGAGTGGGGCAGCAATCTCATCAGAAACTGGAATGATGGCTGGTATGAGCGTTCGCAGCAAATTGCAGCCAAACTGGCACCGCTGATTGGAGCGCAACCCGATGAAGTGATCATGGCCGATAGCACTTCCCTAAACCTTTTCAAGCTGGCCTATGCTGCCCTGCAGTTTCAAAAGGGAAAAAGAGCGATTGTAAGCGATGAACTTAACTTCCCTTCTGATATTTACCTTTTACAGGGACTGGTAAAGCTTTTTGGTGACAGGCATGAGTTACGACTGGCAAAATCTCACGATAATATGGGTATCAGCAAGAATGAAATTCTTAATAAGTTAATGGATGATACAGCTCTTTTAACCCTTTCTCATGTTGCTTTCAAAAGCTCTTTTATGTATGATATGAAAGAGATTACCGATATGGCGCATGAAAAGGGTGCTATGGTTTTATGGGATTTGAGTCATTCTGTGGGTGCTGTTCCGGTAAAATTGAATGATTCTAACGCCGATATGGCTATTGGTTGCACATATAAATACCTGAACGGCGGACCCGGCTCAATAGCCTTTTTGTACGTGCGCAAAGATTTGCAGGAAAGACTGGTTTCTCCCATCTGGGGCTGGTTCGGACAAAAGGACCCTTTTAATTTCCGGCTGGATTATGAGCCCGCCGATGGGATTCAACGATTCCTTGCCGGAACTCCTCCTGTTTTATCACTTTCAGCCATTGAGCCTGCCCTGGATATGATGCTTGAAGCCGGTATTGAAAACCTGCGTGCCAAAAGTCTGGATCAAAGTCGCTATCTGATCAAACTTTTCAGGCACTTTCTTGAACCCCTCGGGTTTAGTCTGGGATCTCCTGAAAAAGAACAGGAGAGGGGTTCGCATGTTTCCATTTGCCATCCGGAAGCTTACAGGATTTGCAAGGCACTTATTGATCCTGATACAGGTAGTAAAACCGTTATTCCCGATTTCCGTGAACCAGATAATATAAGGCTGGGAATAACTCCGCTTTATACCTCATACGTGGATATCTATGAGGCAATTATGCAAATAAAAATGATTGCAGAGCAAAAGCTTTACAATCATTTTTCAGTAAAGAAAGAAAAAGTAACCTGAGAAAAATGAAAATAGTCAGGGCACGACTCAAAGTCTAACCCTGACTTAAACTACCTTAACCTTAACCTATCTGATATTCTCACTTTCCGGCAAACCGAACTCCTCCACCATCCTTATGTCCATTTCTTCAAGTTTGTCAAGAATAGGATTATAAATACCCGGAATAACAGGAATATGAACCCCTTTTTCCCGGATATCGCCACTGAGTATCATTTCAACGCCAACTGCTGCAGGCAATGCTACTGTGCGGGCCACGGCAGTATCTGTTGCCAGGGTTCCGAAATCAAGCATGCTTGACTTGATGACTTCCTTTTTTCCATCAGGATATGAAGCAAGGAAAACGTGCTGCATGGCAACCATATCGCGTTCTTCGCGGCCCAGTTCCATTTTTTCGATCATCAGATCTGATGTGATCTCAAAAGGAGTATCTTTCTGGCGGTTCATCTGCACTTTATCAAACAATCCAAGCCAATCCATAGCCTTTATGGCTTGAGCATCAGCGGTTATGACAAGGTAGTCAGCCACTTTTTGTTTTATATTTTCACTGTTTACTTCACCGATCAACATGGCAATCATATCAGCGTAGGTTATTCCGGTAAAATCGTAAGTATCGCTGGTGAGCAGTTTCATGGCTTTCATAGCATCAATGCTTTCGCACCAGCCGGGATGACGGAATGTACCTCGCATTATGGTTTTGGTTTCCGGAATACCATATAATTCGATGTAAGGAAGACTGTCACGGTTGGGATAGATCTCAAGCTTTCCTACCTGCGGAAAATCAACAGAAAGTGGGTTCTTGAAAAGGTCTTCTGTGGGGACTTCCACTATTTTTCCATAGCGCAAATACTTGCCGTCATTGTTACCGGCCATTACAACGCCTTTGGGGCTCCAGCTAAATTTATATTTAAATGGGTTGTTTGCAGCTTCAGGTGCAGGCAGTGCGCCGCAAATGGAATAGAACTCTTCTATTTTTCCTCCTTCATTATGCACATGATCAATAATACGCATGGCTCCCATGTGGTCGATACCCGGGTCAAGCCCCAGCTCGTTAAGGATGATAATGCCTGCATCGACAGCTTTCTGATGCAATGCTTTCATCTCAGGCTTTACATAGGAAGTGGTAACCATATTTTTGCCATGTGCAATACATTTCTCAGCAACCATGATATGATGCACCCATGGTAAAAGGCTAACAGTAATGTCATGATCTATAATCATGCGATCAAGCTCATCCTGCATGTCAACAGTCCACTCTAAAGGTGTGCCATTGGGGTGCCTGCCAATCATGTTTTCGGCTTTTGATTTTGTGCGCGAAGCTACGGTTACGTGATAATTTTTTTCCATGAGATAGGTAACGATGGGCTTAACCACCATCCCTGCACCGAGAATAAGTACTTTCTGCATAATGTATTGTTTTGATATTTAAGGGTTAATAGCTTTCTTTGTGTCAGGCATGTATTATGTCCTTTTAAAAATTATAATCCATTTAGTCCTGAAGATATTGCTGAATATATTTATAATCAGGAGTTAACTTTCCTTTGTGAAGAATCATAGCTTTTTTTATGGGAGATGGAAGTTCCAGACTTTCAAAATCCGACTCAAAATCAGCATCTGCAATGGGCTTGATGAAACTTACAAGGGCATCGCCAAAGGCTTCTGACGAGTCGCGGGGCAGCTCACTGGGTAAAATATCAACAGCCATTACAAGTATGCCATCACCTTCAAAACTCATTGTAGGGGTATCGGTGTGAGGGTTATAAACAAAAACAGGGTCTTCGATTTCGGTTCCTTTATGAGTAAACTCAATGGAACCATCAGGATCGCAGGTTACATCGCCTATGACTTTGATTTTGGGTTCACCGTGCTGATAAAGCTTACGGGCAAAATCTTTGGTGAAAATCCGGGGGTATCTTGTATCCCAGTACATGCAGTTCATCAGTATGGTAAGATGAGGAATATACTGCTCAAAATTGTTTTCATATTTTTCAGGATGATTGTAATAATCCTGAAGTTCAAAAGTATGCGAGCTGTCCTTGGGTTTGCTGATATGCTTTTCCTGAAAAACAGTTTTGTAAATAATGTTGTCAGGAAGGTTATTTCTGTTTTGCAATTCAAACAGTTTTTCAGGTGTAACTTCCTTGATGGGAAGTAGAGCAGCAATTTCCTGCGCTCCGATGGAAACATTCCCGTAACCGGTAAAACCGATGGTGAGAGGAAGCAATTCTTTGGGTAGCCCTTTCTCAGCGATTTTCCTGCCCACTTCTGATATTTCCTTTTTGGCATCGGCCAATGAATCATATTGATATGATTGTTTGATTTTCAGAAAGGGATTATCTGTATATCCTTTTACTTTCAATCGTTGACCCAGGCTCCATAACGAATTGATCATTCCTGCTAGTCCGGCAAATTTTCCGAAAAATATCAATCTTTTTCCCTGGTCATCGACAACTTGTTCATAGTCAATAAGATGACAGCTATTTTCTGTCATTTTTCTGAGCATTGGCATATTGTAAGACTGACCTTTTATAACATGCGAAAAGAAAATGTAAGTTTTATTTTTCTCAAAAAAATCAGCAGGAATTTCTTTTACACCCATAATTACCGGGCATTCTGCAAGATTCTCTGCAACTTCTGCTCCGGCTTTCCTGTATTCTTCATCCGTGAAAATCCTTTTGGGTGAAGTTTGTACTATAAATTCCAAATCATATTTTTCCTTCAACATTTTAACATGCCTTGGCGTTAGGGGTGTTCGCCTTTCCATGGCATATTTGTCCTCATGTCTTATCCCGATTTTTACACGCATTCTAAAAAATATTTTCGGTTTCAATAAATACTCCAAATCAAAGGGCAAACCTACATAAATTTTAGCATGTAATATGAGTAATATTGTGAAAAAATTTACAAATAACTTTAATACTGTTAAAATATTAACAAATCGTTTCGGGACGATTGTTTTTCAAATAGTAACTTTGCGGTGTTTTTCATAAATGATTTAACAACATGATAAAGTTAATTGCAGTTGATCTTGACGGTACTTTACTTGACGATAATAAGAATATCCATCCTTCTTTTTGGGAAATCCATAAAAAGCTTACAGAGCAGGGTGTAATTTTTGTTGCCGCTAGTGGCAGACAGTATTATAAACTTCTGGAGCAGTTTGAACGCATCAGAGATGAAATTGTCTTCCTGGCAGAAAACGGAACCTACGTTGTTTACAAAGACGATGAATTATTTGTGAATAACATGAATATGGATGATGCCCGATATTTTATCAAAAAGGGTAGAGGCGTTAAGGGAACTGATCTTATTTTATGCGGAAAACAATCGGCCTGGGTTGAAAATACCTATGAACCTTTTATAGAAGATGCTTCGAGGTATTACCGCAGGCTCAATGTGGTGGATGACCTTACCGCGGTTAACGATAAGGTTTTAAAGATAACTTTATGGGATCATGAAAATGCAGAGTTCAATTCATATCCCCATTTTAAAGAATATGAGAATAAATTTAAAATTGCTGTTGCAGGAGATGTATGGCTTGATATTACCCACAACACTGCAAGCAAGGGTAATGCCATTAAAAACCTACAGGAAATTTTTAGCATATCACATAATGAAACCCTTATTTTCGGAGACTATCTTAACGATCTTGATATGATGCCCGAAGGTTATTACAGCTATGCTATGAAAAATGCCCACCCGAAAATCCTTGAAACATCGCGATTTGTTACCCGCTATGATAATAACAACAACGGGGTTGTAGAAACCATCAGGGAGTTATTTAATTTAAGTTAAACTGGCAAAGCATTGCCAAGTTAAAAGTTAAAAGTTAGAAACCCTAACCCCTAAACTCTAAACCTATCAACCTATCAGCTTATAAACTCTAATAGTAGAACCAGATATTCCTGTAATCTCTTATGTTTTCTCCGCGTGCTGCCAGCTCTTCAAGGTAGTCGTAAATGGGAACATCAATGTAGTTATAGGGAGGAACGGGTTGAATATTTTTTTCCCATGGATGGAATTCGTATACCCTCGCACCATTGGGCAAGACCATTACAAGTCGATGATCCTGCCATGCCATAAGCTGATTTTTTCCCAGTTTTGGAACATTGAAAACGGGTTCATCAGTACGATCAAGTCCAGGCAACAACCGTGCTTCTTCCTTTCGTTCCTGCAAAATACGGGCAATGGGTACCATGTAGCGTTTGGTTTCTTCTTTTCCTTTCATATTAAAGGTGTAATAAGGATCTACGCCAATGGATTTCAGGTCAAGCCTCAGCTTAACAGTTTCAAAACGTCTTGAATTTTCAACGGTAAAAACCTCCTGGTTATATACCATCATTCCTGCTTTGCGTATGCGCTGAACTGCCTGCATGGCTTCGGGCGTAACCTCATAATTGTGTTCAAAATGAGTAATGATACTAATTTGCCGTTTTCCGGGAATCTGGAATGAAGCAATCATATCCACAAACTCCTGGTTCCATCGCTGGGGAAGTACCACAGGAGTTCTTGAGCCTATTCTGATACGGTATACATGCTTTTTGGCACTTACCAGTTCAAGAATTCCTTTCAGGGTTTGGGTATTCATTACGCAAGGGTCGCCACCTGTAATGAGAACATCTCCAACCGCAGGGTTTTCGTCCATCCATTGCAAAGCTCTTTTAATCTCTTCCTTGCGGGCCATAGCCTTGGGATCGAGCACTTCGTCTATTTCCCAGTTTCGCTGGCAATATACGCATATTTGTGCGCAGGTATTGTAGGGTTTAAGAATGGCAATACCCGGGTATCTGCGTGTCATTAAATCAATAGGGGAGGTATCGTGTTCGCCCATAAAGTCAAACTGGATTCCGCGGTTTTCCTTACTTTCAATTAGGGTATCAACATAGTCGGGTGGTGGTATCACCTGTGCTCTTATGGCGTGATCATATCCGATATTGAGTTTACTGTCCATTAAACTTAGGTAGTATGGTGTAATACCGAACGGAATTTTGTTTTTTGTGGCCCTTGTTATAGCTTCTTTTTGTTCTTCAGTAAGTTCAATCAGTTCAATGAGGGGTGCTGCATCTTTAATGACATTTTTAAGGTGCCATTGATAATCATCCCAGTCTTTTTCTTCTGCTTTGAAGTATTTCAGAATACGTTTTTTATTTGCTTTACGCCATGTAATAACATCTTCCTCAAGTCCACCCGGATATTTACGCAGGTATTTGTGCATATTGGACGACAGCTCATTAAGGATATTGGTTCGCGCTTCTGATGCTGCTCTTCCCGACATTTGCAAAAAGTCGGGAATTCCTTTTTTGGCCTGTTTGCTTTCAAAATAAATATTTGATCTTCCTTCAAGGCCTCTGAAGAGATTAATAAATTCAAGAATAAATCCCGGAGATACCTGTTCCTGTAAATCAGGTTCTTTGGAATCGGAAAGCTTTAGCAATAACTCAAGGGCTGAAAAATCAGTACGGTATTCATTTACAGGTCCGATAATACTTTTCATTACCCGAATGGCTTCACGAACCGTAGATTTTTCAAGAATGTGAAGGTCATTGTCAACATCAAAAATTCTTCTTTCAGCTTTTTCAAGATATTCGTACATTTTGAGCCTGGCATCTTCAAGATTTTGGCTGGCTTTCAGTATTTCATAAATTTTGGGGCTTGCTTCCCAAAGCCTTTCAACATAGGCATCAATGTTTACATGAAACCTGGGTTTTACTGCATCAACAGCATCGGTAAAAACATCGTCAATAATACGAGTGTGGAGTACTTTTTTACCGGGCTTTTCAGTTGTTCCGGATTTTCTGGGGCTGGTTTTTTTTTCCATGACATAAGATTTTTGAAGGTTTTCTTATAGGGAAAAGATTTCCTTTTTGGGTTTTCAGTAAGAAATGCGGTTCAAAATAGTAATTTTTTTTCTGTTCCCGAAAAAAAAACCGGCACTAAAGCCGGTTTTAATATTTCGTGACCTGAAAATTAATTAAAAAGTCTCGGTGTTTTGGGAGTAATACGGGTTTTGTTAAACCCATCAAACGAAGTGGAAATCATAATTTCATGCGAACCTCCATTGTAACCTCGACTTACTCCTACGGCATAATCATAAGCATAACCCACCCTGATATTAGGGGTAATAAAATAACCTACCATTGCAGATATTGCATCACCCAACCGATATGAAAATCCACCCCAAAGCATGTTATCATAATATCCGATAAGGTTGATGTCAAACTGTGTCATAAACCAGCTACTCTTGAAAAGCAGGTAGGGTTGAATACTAATGTTATCAATAACATCTTCAAAAAGATACTTGGCATAAAGGTAATAATGCCGAGGTGTATAATCGCTTTGCGATCCTTTTACAGAGCGGTAAAGATGAGTAGCTGCAAAACCAACTGTGAGATTAGGGTCTACATACTCCATCCCAAAATTGAAATCGGGCCGTAGAAAATTTTCACGTGTGAAAAGTGCGTTCGGGTCACTCATGTCTTCATACCTGAGACTGGTTCCGTCGATGCTTCGGTTAACAATTCCTGCTCCAAGTCCGAAAGTAAGGCTTGAAAGTACACCTAATTGAACTGGAAATGCATAGAATGCCCTGGCTGTTAAGAAACTTTCATATCCCAGTTTATCATGAATGATATTGATGCCCACTCCTCCAAAGATTTCTTGTAAATAGGTGCTTGCATTGAAAGCCTGCGTGGAAGGTGCATTTTCAAATCCTATCCACTGCTGCCGGCCTACCAGCGATGCATTAATGGTATTGGATATTTCAATGGCTGCCGGATTAAAGGTTATCTCATTGAACATATACTGGCTGAAATGGACATCATTCTGCGCCTGAATAGCCAATGGTAAAAGGCCGGTAATAAGGATTAACAATCTGATTTTTTTCATAACCTCCTATAATAAGTTTTAAATTCTTTAATTCGATCACATTCCTCCAACCATTCTCCGGGCGCGGCTTACAGGAATTCGTTCGCCGTTATCAAAGGCTACAACGTATATTTCGTAACCCAGTTCGCGCAAGGTTCTTTGCATACGGAATGCAGTATCAAAGTCCCTGAAGCTTCCCACCAGATATCTGTGGAAGCGGTCAGTGTCATAATAGTAAATAATGTCAACATTAGGTATGTTATCCATAATCCTTCTGTAGTATTGCGGATTTATGGGAACATGCGATGCAATAAACTGAACCATAAATTCTACTCCATCAGCAAAGTGAGCTTCCTTTTGGATGGAGTTAAGATAAC
Organism: Bacteroidales bacterium; assembly: GCA_007129355.1. Taxonomy (GTDB): domain Bacteria; phylum Bacteroidota; class Bacteroidia; order Bacteroidales; family UBA7960; genus SKVR01. Next base: position 9,751 of record SKVR01000144.1, read on the forward strand.
GGAAGCTATACCTTGATGCATTTTCGAAATATGCATTAAGCTCCTGAACAGGAATAGATTCAAAATTGGCTCTTCTGTTCAACCGGTGTTCTTCGCTCGTTTGAGCATTGGGTATGGCAAGGTCCATTTTTCCGTGTCCGATGGTGTATATCCTCGCTGGGTCAATACCATTTCTCTCCAGGTGGTCAGCTACACTTTTTGCTCTTTGTTGCGACAGATAAAAGTTAATTAGGTATCCGCTGATCTCGTCGGTATGGGCGTGTATAATAACCCCTTTACCAGGATTGTTTTTGAGAAATTCAATTACAGTTTCCAGTTTGGAGATGGCTTCAAGGTTAAGGTTAGCCGCGGCAAAATCAAAATATATTTCCGGAAAATCTTCTGCACTTAGTGTAAAAGCATCTCCATCCCTTTCTCTGGAAATCAGATCCATGATTGATATTTCATGCTCTGTTTCAAGCTTATCATCACTTAAAAGTTCTTCATCTTCCTGGTGATCGATCGGCCTCAGAGCAAAATTTCTTTCGTAATCGGTAATTACGAGGAATCGGTTGGCAAGCAGTTGATCCCTTACGGCCAGAGTATCCTCAATGGGTTTATAGTTGTCAGGGTATGCTGCTATGTAATAGTTTACATCGGTACTCAGGTCGGGCATATCGTAATAACCCTGTTGGTTTGTGGTAGTTTCGAGATAGTTATTTCGGTCATCATAAAAAATAATCTGCAAACCGGCAATAGGATTTCCTGAAAATTCATCCGTTACACGGCCTTGAACCTGGAAAGATTTAGGAACAACCCTGAATGAATATATATCATCTTCACCTTCGCCACCGGGTCGGCTGCTGCTGAAAAATCCCCTGCTGTAATTTTCATCTATTACAAAACCGAAGTCATCGGCACTGCTATTGATGGGTGCACCCATGTTTA
>SKVR01000051.1 GCA_007129355.1 Bacteroidales bacterium
ATGGTGCCATCGGGTTTGAAATCGATGTCATGTCCGCGCTGGGCAAAATGGCTCAGGTCGTGGTTTGTTCCTTCAGAGCGGGTAGTAATATTCCAGGCCGTTTCAAGAGTAAAAGACCAAATGCTGGTGCGGTCAAATACCCACATCATTTTGCCGTCTTCCCTGAAATAGAGACCATGCTGAAATTCGCCGGGCAGTTTTTCATCTAGCAGAAATACTGCGGTTTGGATCTGCCAGGGTTCGCTTACCTTATATGCAGCAACATTATCGGTGTATCTTCCTGTAATGAAAACAAGGGTCCCGTCAGGCTTCCAGAATGTGGCGCGGGCATTTTCGGTTTCATTGGAGATGTCGAGATATTTTCCTGAATAAACAAAATCTTTTAAAAAATATTCTGTTGACTGGTTTAATGCCTGAGGCGAGGTAATTTCATGAGTTTTACATCCATTACTTAAGAGGATGAAACTCATATAAATGATAATTAAAAAACCATCAGAAAATCCCCTTTTCAACTTTCTATTCTTCGAAAATGTCATGTGAAAATGTAAATTAAACAGATTGTATTTTTTCTTATCCATTATTATTTTAATTTATTTTTGAAATATTACTAAAAAACGGGGGGCCAAATATCAATCAAATATTTAAAACTGCAAAAGGATTTTGTAAATATTATCTGATAGTCAGAAACCTTTAAGACTCTTTTTATTATTCTCAAGAATTATCTGGAATTTGTCTCTTGTACTACCTCCCAAATCAATGGCTTTAAATTCAAGCATGTTTTCTGTAATATGAATTGTCTGATAGAGTTGAGTGTTTTCTATTGACTGATATATCCATTGGTGAGATTTATCAACCTTACGCATCTTCCCTCCAGCAATTGAAATAACATATACCGGCGTTGAGTTATTCATTTCCGGATTTATGCCTCTGGCATATACATGATCATGTCCCTGAAAAACGATATCAACTTTGTATTTTTCAAATAACGGCAGAAAATATTCCTGCATTAATTCATTATCTCTTTCTTGTCGTGCTGTAAAAACCGGATGGTGCATAAGTACAGCAAGCCATGGTTGTGTATTGCTTTCCAGTATCTCTTCCAACCATAGGATTTGTTTATGAAACATGTTTTCAGTAAGCATGGTTTCAGGTCTGATATAGATTTCCCTGTCGTTATCTGTAGTAGACTCGAAATTTGAATAAAGGCTGATAATTCTGATGCCAGGATAGTCGAAATGATAGACGAGATTTTCAAACCCTTTTGGGCCATTAGCAGGCATTAGAAAACTGCCATGCCATTGAGGGAAAAGAAGGCGTTTATCAACAGGTTCATTTTGCCATCGAAAATGGTCGCTGTTTCCGGCAGCAACCATAGATGGGATTTGTTGTAAAAGCCAGTTTCCTGCATAAAACCATTCACCCCATGTGTCATCGTTTCCACTGCTTAGGACAAGGTCGCCGGAATGCAAAATAAAACGTGCATCAGGATAATTAGCACTTGCATGCCTGAAAATACGCGGAGCATATTCCTTAATATCGTTTTGTACATCACCAAAATATAAAAAACTGAAGGGTTCGAAAGACGATGGGGCTGTGAGCACAGAAAACCATTCTGAGCGGTATTGATCATTACCAACCCGAACCATGTATGATGACGAAGGTTCCAATCCATCTAATCTCACCTGAAAATAATGATCCTGATGATTCTCAAAACTAACGGGAACAATTTTAGCCTGCTTAACTTGTACTTTATCATCTGATTTTACAGAAGTAATATTCTTTGTGTATTCAGCATAACCTTCAGAAATAGCTTTACTGGTTCTCCATGTTAGACTTATTTCGCTTTGTGGGTTTTCACTCACACATTGCATTATTCTGTCTGGCCAATCCGAAGCAACAAAATTTCTATTTGTTTCTGCTATAACATCGGAATCTTTTAATTGGCCATGATTACTACAAGAACTTGCTGATATAATAAGTAAATATATTACCGGAAGAAGAATCAATTTACTTTTCATGTTTTTGTTTATCTGTTGGCTACAATATAAATCGGTTGCGTATAAATCGTACCATCAGGGCCTTCGATTTCTGCCCTGATAAACCGACTAAACTCAGGAATATTTTGCATAGAAATACTATAACCCATATGAATCGTTTCAGTCAGATCTTTCTCCGGATTGTGTGTCTGCCATCTTATTTCACCAACATGCTCAGCATGATCAATGATAATTGAAATTTCGGTTTCACTAATATCCATTCTGATTATATTAAAAGCACGTTTGTTATATTGTTCAGAAGGTTTCCAAAGATAGGTATGTCCATTTATTAATGCATTTTTTACATCGGGTGCACTACCGTCAGGAATGTCAGGATGCAAGGATCCGGGCCTGAAATCTTCCAGCAATATTACATCACGATTCCAGCCAAGGGTAGTTTCAAAGTGCATGTCATCTTCACCAAAAAGCCAAATGGGTCTCTCATGGCCCAATATATGGACAATTTTGTCAAAAAATGGCCGATCTTCAGGATGACGATCTTCCCTGTTATATATAGACTGGCCTATCATGCAATTAAAATTTCTGTATTTTTCAACGTACCAGTCTGCAGTTAAATTCCATCTTTCAACATAGCGGCCGGGGTGTGCAAAGTATGCAATGCCGCCGAGATTTTCAATCATTTGAATAGTTTCATCTTCTGTTTCGGCACCTTGCGACAGGGGATTAAAAAGGCTAACTATATGATGAGGGGCAGATACTTCGCAACCTTGAATAGAAACCATGTTCAGGTTTACTGGGTCGCGATCCTGAAAAGGCTCATTGGCCATTTCACCGTATGTTTTATTGTCTTCGGTAGGGTTTTCAATATCTTTAATGATTTCATAGATTTTTGAAAGTTCGGTCCAGGGGTAAATGGTGGATATATAATCGCTTGGGATGTCATAATCGTGACCAGCCAGTGCAAGTATCTGGTAGCCTTCTTCGAGATACCGGTCTATGGTCTGGTGAGGGTCGTATTGTTCATCTCCTAATCCTGGATGCGTATGAAATTCAGAATCGTAATGCCCGATATTTGACCAGTTTATTTCCAGATAGGATGTTTGGAATACACGTTCAGGTTTCTGAGTACAACTTGTGATTCCGATTAGTAAAACTGCTAATGATAAAATTCTGTAATGCAATATTTTCCTATTGTTCATTTCTTTTTTGTATTTAGCATGTGAAAGTATTAATTATTCCAAAATTAGTTTTTAGGAAAAACTTAAAAACACTCCCGTTAGAAAAATTTACCGGGAGTGTTAACAGTTTTCATGTATTAAGGGGTTTACATTGAGTATCTTATCCCGAAATTACTCCACCATGAGTGGAAGGAATTGCGGTAAGGATAAATAGGATCATAAAAAAAGTGCTGGTGCGATTGATTGGTAAGGTTGTTAAAGTTGGCAAACATCCTGAAGTTGTTAGTAATGTTATAGCTAAGCACCAGGTCGAGCTGGCCGCTGTACATGAGGAACCGGTCAAGAAACACATCGCTCACCTGGCTGATGGAGGGTGCGCTTGAAGATCCTCCCACATTATGCAACCAGGTATCCCTGTAAGCATAAGATATCTGACCAGAAAATCCGCCCCTGTCATACGAAAGCGCCAAGTTGAAAATATGGGGTGCCTGTTTGGGCAATCTGATGCGGCGCTCTTCGGGGACGATGATTTTCGCTTCTGTATAAATGTAACTGTAATTGGCATAAACCCCCAGTCCACTCAATGCACCCGGCAAGAAAGTAAGCTGCTGTTGCCATGCAAGTTCAAGACCATAAAGAATGGCACTTTCTCCGTTTTCGGGGCGGTTAAGACGGAACCCGTCGTAGGGGCCACCAGAAATAATAGTTGATTCATTGTAGATAAACTGATCGAGATTTTTATAGAAAACACCAGCAGAAATAATTCCTATATTGCTCATGAATCTTTCATACATCAGGTCAAGGCTCATGGAAGTGGAAGGATTTAGGTTGGGATTACCCTGGGATATAAAATCGTTGTCATTATTAACAAGCTCGTAAGGCACCAGGTATTGAAAATTGGGGCGGGCAATGGAGTTGGTCCACGCAAAACGAAGATTCGAGAACATGTCAAGCTGATACTTGAGATTCACCATAGGGAAAAAGTTGATGTAATCCTGATCGTCTGCTTTTATGGCTTGGGTGGCACTATAATTACCATCTTCATCAAAAATTACCCTGTTTCCTTCGTAGCTGTTGATCACCTGCTCCATACGAACACCTACATTTACATGCAATTTACCAAATGAAATATCGGTTAGGGCATAGGAAGCAAGTACAGTTTCACGGGCAGTATAGTTGTTTGGGTCTGATCTTTCGCGCATGCGATCTTCATCCAATCCGAAGCTTGCTTCGTTGGCGTTGAAGAACTCTTTGCCTTTTTCCCAGTCAATGGATCCACCCAATCGATAGCGATTGTCAATCATATTTCGGTCTTCATCTGTGGCAAACATTGCCATGGTAAGAGGATTCTCACCATTGAAGGAAGTCCAACGTTGCTGAAGCATTTCCCTTGATTTGGTTTTAAACCAGTATTTGCCACCTACCTTAATAAATGCACTGTAATCGCCAATGCTGTAAGGAATCTGCAGGTTAACAGTAGAAAACAGATCATTGTCTTTTACATCATCTCTTCTGCGCTCGAAATAGCGGAAGCGCATTTTATCATATTCGTTGGGATTAAAACCGTTTACGATTTCAAATTTCCCAAATTCACGGTCGGAGATATCCAGGGCGTAGTCGGGTTTGTCGGCATGACGAAAAGCATAGTATTCCCGCAAGGGTATATTGAAACTGCCAAAGGAGTAACCAACATTATAATCCAATGTGGCCATGCCCAAATCGTGCTTTCCGCCGGCATTTAGCGAATACAGATCGGTAAGCCTGTTGTACTCACGGATAACTTTTTCGTAACGTGCACCGGTTGCCAGGCTGGCCGATTCATAGTCTCCATTGCTGATTCCATGTCGTGCATCATTCCGGATCTCATATTCATCATAATTATTGAAGTTACCCATGAAGTAGAGGGAAGAACGATCAGAAATGGCATATTCAAACTGTCCTGAAATCCCCATGCGCTGTCTTTCTGTTTCGTAGAACGATGGTCTTAAGCCGGCAAGAACATCCTGGCTCCCATTTCCAAAGTCTTGTACGCCCCAGTCGTGGCGAATATCTTCAGTTGCACGGTTATCTTTCTGGAAATTTCCGTTTACAACCCAGTCAATTTTACCCTGACGTTCTCCATAGGTAGCTGAGCCTATCCATTGCGGGCGGCCCGACATATTGTTGTAACCCGAACCGGCCGTTACATTAAAAATACGAGAATCGCCAACAGGCCTGCGGGTAACAAGGTTGATGGAGCCACTCAAAGCATCGGCATCCATGTCAGGAGTAATGGTTTTAGTAACCTCAATGGCAGAAACCATATCGGTATTCAATATGGCGGTATTAGTGGCACGATCTGTTGCGCCAGTTGATGCAACGCGTTGATTGTTGATTGTAACCGTATGAAAACTTGCCGGTAATCCCCTGATCATGATTGCTGCAGATTCACCACGTAAGGGCTCGGTAGATACCCCGGGGATGCGCTTAACGGCTTCGGTAACATTGTTGTCAGGAAAACGCTCAATTTGTTCCGAGGAAACAATGTTTCTAACGTTTTCACCCTCTTTTTGCTGGTTAAAAGCTCTTGACTGACCACGCATGATGCCTGTAATAACCACTTCGCCCATGGTAACAAAGCTTTCCTGAAGGGTTGTGCTGAAGGAGTAGGTTTCCCCACGCTCAATCTCAATATTTGTTTCCTGAGTCTCAAATCCAAGGTAAGACACTACAATTGTTTGCATACCCGTCGGTACGTTACGCAGCCTGAAGGAACCATAAATATCGGTTGATGTTCCAATAGATGTACTCTTGATAAATACCGTCGCACCCGGTAAATACTCTCCCGTGGAAGCATCTGTAATACGGCCTGTTACTTCACCCGTATTCATAAATTCACTTTCAGTTTCTCCTGTATTATTCCAATGATTTGACTTTGCTGTTGCATGTGGCAGCAAAAATATTGATATGCACAAAACAAAAAAGATACTTTTTAAAATATTTTTTGATTTCATTTCGGTTTGTTTTAATTAATTTTTAATTATGATTTTTGATTGTTATAATAGTGTTTGAATTTCCGGGGGAAACAATAGATTAAAGATTAAATAATCGATTGAGCAAATGTAGGCGGGCAATAAAAACCATGTTTTAACAAACACTTAATTAATTGTTAATTTTTTTAAGTGTTTATTAACTAAAGATTAAGGAATCTCTATAATTCTTTATGACAATTAGAGCTGATATTCTGGAAATCAGAAATATATAGAAGAGAATGATTGAAAGTTGTTAAAAAACAGCTATCATCCTATAACCAAATCATTCATTGATTTATCTGTTAATAGAAAATCAATTGATAAAAAAAACTGATGGATTGGAATTTTTAGTTTGAAAGTTCACGCACCGCTACCCAGGCCATCAGACCCATAGCGGTTTCCAGGGCTTTTTCATCAATGTTGAAGGTAGGTGTGTGTACATTGGATGTGATGCCTTTTGCTTTGTTACCAGTTCCAAGGCGGTAAAAGCAGGCAGGGATTTTTTGTGAGTAAAAAGCAAAATCTTCGGCGGTCATGGCAAGGTCAAGTTCTATGATGTTTTCCTTACCCAGATAATCTGAAGCATGTTCACGGAAGTGGTTACTCAGGTGTTCATCATTCTTTAAAAATGGATACCCTTCTTTGATCTCTACTTCGCAGTTTCCGCCCATGCTTACTGCCACTCCCATGGCTATTTCTCTGATCTTTTTATGAGCTTCCACGCGCCAGTTCTCATCAAAGGAGCGAAAAGTACCGTCAAGGGTAACGGTGTCTGGGATAACATTCATACGGCCGTCTCCAATGATACGTCCAAAAGAAAGGACAGTGGGAATCCATGGAGTATTGTTGCGGCTAACGATCTGTTGCAATGCCACCACAATATGGGAAGCTATCAGTACCGGATCAATTGTAAGATGGGGGGTAGCAGCATGTCCGCCTTTTCCTTTCACAGTAAGATATACCTCATCGGTTGATGCCATGTACATTCCGCTTCTTATTCCCACCTTGCCGGCTTCAATCTGTGGGGCAACATGCTGTCCGAAAATAGCAGCAGCAGAAGGATTTTCAAGCACTCCTTCGCCAATCATCAGGCTGGCACCACCAGGATAGCTTTCTTCCGATGGCTGGAAGATCAGTTTTACGGTTCCACCCCAATGCTCGCGTGTGTTCTGCAGAATTTTGGCAGTACCCAGCAGCGATGCCATATGCACATCATGTCCGCAGGCATGCATAACACCGGTATTCAGCGATTTGTAGGGCACATCATTGGCTTCTTTGATGGGAAGTGCGTCCATATCGGCCCGCAGCGCAATGACTTGTTCTCCGCCATGCATTCCATGAATGATGGCAACAATTCCGGTTTTTGCTATGCCCGGTTGATAAGAAATACCAAAGGAATCAAGCTTATCCATAATAAACTTTGCAGTCTGATGTTCCTGCATGGAAAGCTCCGGATGCTGATGCAGATAATGCCTGATTTCCTGCACCTCCGCAAAATACTCCGACGCCAGCTGTTTTATTTTCTCTTTCAAATCCATTCCCATTTCCAAATTTTCCTTATTTCCTTAATAACCTAATAACTTATTAACCTATTAACCCATTAACTCAATAACCATTCTACCAAACTCAATCCAAAAGTAATGCATTAAAAAGCAACTTATAAGTAACAGCCGTTGATGACCGGAACTGAGGATTAAACGATGACAAAATAATTTGCCCTTTTCCTTTCTGCACCCAAACCAATGCCGCTTCTTTCTTTAAAAGGTTTTCCTTTTCGGCATAACCGCTCATCAGGATACGGTCTTCTGCAAAGGTGGCAATAACCCGTCTGTCCATATCAAAATAAGGAATGCTGGTGCGGAAAACGGGCGTACCGCGATGAAATACCCCGATCTGAGCAGGCATACCCCATGTTAATGGGTGATTCTGGCTGAGATTAATTCTTAGCAAAGAGCCGGGTATATATAAGCCTTGTGAGGAGAGTTGATTGCCTATGTCGTTTACGGGTAAAATGAATTCTTCCTTTTTGTCATTTTCACCAATTGAAATAACTCCCATAAACAATTCTGTAGCAGGTCCCCAGGCCATTGCTTTCCCACCATTGTTAATGAACTGAATCAGATTCTCAAATCCCTTTTTCTCCATGCCTTTTCCATATTCAGGGGGATATCGTGACGGGAATGCCTGACCCGCTCTTTCCATTTTACCCGTCATATATATCGATTTAGGACGGTCGGTGAAAATGAGAATATCAAAATTACGCTGCAGGTTTACAGTCTGCAGTTCATCGGGTCTGAGAACGGTATAGGGAATGCCGTACTGATCAAAAATATATCTTGTCCAGCCACCATCCATATCATGAAACCAGGTTTCCACAAGTCCGACGCGCGGAGACTTCATTCTTTCTGCATTTACGTCAGGTTTTTCCCTGGTATATTTGGGACTTACCAGAAGCTCCTGTTCCACCCGACTGTACTTTCTATTTACCGGGATAAGAAAACTTCCCGCCGGAAACTCTTTACCATCCAGAGAAAATGCTTCCCGGGTATGTTCCACATTTATTCCTTCTTTCAAAGCATGGAAGGCAGCTTTGTAGCTTTCATTGTGGGCTGATGAAAATATAGCCCAATTGCGATCATCAGTGGATGGATCTTTCAGCATAAAAGGAATGTTGATCTGCTCAAGCTTCTCATCCAGACCAGCAAACGGAGTGTTGATATCCACAGCATTCACACCCCTGTGTAGTGGCAATGACCATGATGTAATATCATAAGGACGGATGAGCTCCCCATTGGGAGTGTAGTGCCTTGCCGGAAATTTTTGAGCTTCGAGAACTTCCTTGATGAATGCACGATAAGGCTGGGCAAGTGGAATTACCACATCACCGGCCCTGAAATTCCTGTTGTTCCATTCGATGTTTTCTGTCAGCCTGTATGATTTTACACCATGCTTGTCAAGCAGGTTTACAAGTCCTGCCATCTCACTCAGATCATGCTGCTTTTGCGGAAGAATATAATAAAACGGAGCTTCTTCTTTTCCCCTTTGAATTTCTCTGCGGCTCACATCATTTCTGAACTGAAGGATTTCATTTTTGTGAATGGCAGAAGTATGCAGGTAGGAAAGTGTGTTCTCAAACTCGTATTTCAGAATATCTGATAATCTCCACCAGCCGCCTTCCCAGGGTTTGGGCAGATTGATACTGATGGCATATTCACCCAGTCCTTTGCCAATGGTTCTGAGCTCGTTGGGTTCAACATAAATGGGAGTTGCAATATTAACGCTGGCTGCTTCAGAAAGCATTCCGATAACTCCTTTCCAGATGGAAGTGGTGGTTGCACCCGGCCAGTAATCATCAAAAAGATAATTGACAGAAACTCCATGAAGTTCGGCATCGGTCATTTCAGTAAGTGTTCGCGAACCGTAAACACGCATCCAGTTCCAGATTCCCGCATCCACATTCTCTGCAATTGGATCATGAGGTGGGGAGATATAAAAGCGTGGCCCGTAAGATCCCATCTGGTGTCTCTCAACCATGGCCTGGGGGAACCATTTGGTGGAGTAGGTTTCTGCCACGGCCTGGTTTTCACTCTGGGTAAGGGTTACAAAGTCACGATTGATATTATGACCCACATATTTATGATAAACGCCCGGCATATTGCTGGTTTCAAGCATAGTGCCCTTGTATTTGTTGTAATGTTCCACAATCATATTCATTCCATCGGGATTATGGGGCAGGAACATGGCTACCGTATTTTCCAGTATTTTGCCCCTGCGTGGGTCATTGCCGGCTATGAGTTCATGAACGATAAGGGGCAAAGCCTGCACGGGGCCAACCTCATTAGCATGCATACTCAGGGCAGATAAAAAGAAGACCCTGCCATTTTGCAGCAACTCATCACGGCTTGTTCCTTCCGGAATATCATTCATGGCAAGCTGGCGATTTATCTCACGCAAATTTTCCAGGTTTGCAATATTTTCGGCTGAAGAAACAAAAATATTGTACATTGTCTGTCCGAGCTCTGTCTTACCCGCTTCTTCCATGTGCACCATGGGTGATGTATCAGCCAGTTTCTGCATATAGCTGATAAGATCTTCATATAAAAACATCATCCGGTCGTCGCCGGGTGTAAAGCCGAAATGTTCTCTGGGACTGGGAACCTGAGCCGTTGAGTGGGCTGAAACGAATAAAAAGACCAGTAAAATGGCCAACAGTTTTGGGCGAGTCATATTTTTTACCATGTGTTTTGATTTTTAAAGGGCTAAAAGTAAGAAAAATAATGAGAAATTGAAATGAAGATGTGCAAAAGTCAATAAAGTCAGGCTAAAACCGGAGACTGGAAACTGCACCAAATTATTTTTCAAATAAGTTTGCCATAACGAATGAAATAACTATTTTTGCACACTCAAAAAAGGAAGGTCAATAAAGTTCATTGAATCCTTGCCACGGAGAGGTGGGTGAGTGGCTGAAACCAGCAGTTTGCTAAACTGCC
>SKVR01000011.1 GCA_007129355.1 Bacteroidales bacterium
CAATTGGTTTTCCAAATAATCATGTTCGTGTGTGTTTAAAAGTTAAGAGGCTGTATGAAAACTCCATTACGGTCATTGAGCCTGTCGAAATGACATCTGTATATCAGACTATTATACGCTTCTACAGGCTCAGCGTCCAGTTAATCCAAGCCTTTTGAGACAGCCCCATTATTTCCAGGCGGAAAACCTGAGTAAGTCGTATGCCGCGAAAAAGTACATAGACTATTTTATGGATGTAGTTCAATCCCGCATGTGCGGGACTGGGTTGTGCCGACCGCTCATATTACTGTATATTACAGGGCGTTTTTATTTTTTCTCATTGTTTTCTTTTTCATCCACCTCTATAACTAAAATATCTGCTTATCATTGATAAAAATTCTGGAAACAAAATTAATATTAGAGGTCTATAAAATACTATTCTTGACCTTGAGAAAAGGTACTAAGTATTTCAGACCAGTGCTTAAAAATGCAATAATGCCCCTCTCCTTCATATAATTGAAAATCAGCATGTGGCAGTCGTTGTGCCAGTCTTCTTCCCATTTCAGCAAAAAGCAGCTCATCCGCACTTCCATGGAAGATTTTAACAGGGATTTGAATTTCTTCAGGGGTGAATCCCCAACTAATACCAGCAAAAACATCATCCACCCAACCAGTTGCTCCTTGTTTGAAAGCCTCTTTCATCCCGTCTTCAAACATTTTTCGTAAAGCTTGATTTGTAAATAAGATTTTATCCGGTTCCGGAGATTCTTTCAGCCAGTTGTCGGCATATTTAGTAATATCTGAATTTGCTCTTTTTGCTTCGCTCTTGCCGGCAATTCTAATCAAGGGTTTAACCCATCCAAATTTCAATAAAAAGCCAAAACTTTTATGTATTGTTTTTGATGCACCAGGAGCATTTAATGGACCCATTGGTGAAACCAGTACAACCTTTTTGACTCTGTCTTTTAGTTTATAGGCGATTGCCAGAGCATAAGGAGAGCCCCCTGAATGAGACATTACACCAAACTTGTCAATTTTAAGTTGATTAGCAAGTTGTTCAATGTCAGGCACCCAATCCAGAAAAGTTCTTCCCGGATGCGGAGATGATTCGCCATATCCAGGCCTGTCTACTGTTATTAGATTCACTCCAGCATCAATTGTAAGGTTATTAACTGGATGTCTGGCCAGTCTGGAATCGCCAAAGCCATGTTGGTGAATTACAGGAATTCCATTTTCAGTCCCATATTGTTCGAAGGCTAAATGGCGGCCGTCCTTTAATTTTAAAGTAGCCATATCAATTTAGTTTTTATGCATCCTGATGTTAATCAATTATTCTTTAACCTCTCTTGGAGTCATAAACATTCGGTACCATCACCCAGTCAAAGCTATCAATGAATAGTTCCATAAACCCACGGTAAACATCATCGGGGTCTTGATGCGGAAATAGGATGCCTGTTTTATTCATATGTTTATAGTTTATTTTTTATTAGTCAGATGGAACTCGCACATAAACGTCTCCTGGTTTGTCATAATTTATTTGTCGTGCTCGTTTCATATTTACTTTTGTTCATTCTGCATTTATCGCTGCAATATTTCACTTCGCCCCAAACTTTTTCCCATTTTTTACGCCAAGTGAAAGGTTTTTTACAAACCAAGCATATTCGTTGGGGTAATTATTCTTTTTTGATGTTTTTCAAATTTCATTCTTTGTAAGGTTTGCATAACGTGATTATGGCTTTGCATAAGGCAAACGGCCTATTTCGGCGGAGCTAAAATAAGCATCAAGCCCCTGACTGATTAATACTTCAGATGCTGATAAATTTACAAATCCATCTTCACCGACTATTCCATCGTTTATGTCGACCTGCATTATACTTCCAATTATTAGTATCGTACCATTTAAGGTAATCGGAATACTTTCTTCAAACTTCATGGCAATTTTTACCACAGCCTCTTCCACAAATGGAGCGCGGAAACCGGAATGATAAACAGGGGTAAAACCTACCTTTTCAAACTCAGAGATACCTTTGTCATAGCGGGCAGAAGTTTGATGGGCTTTTTTATAGTGCGTAGTCTGTACAAAATTTAAGGTGTATTCTTTAGTCTCCAAAATATTTTGCAATGTGTCCCTTTGCACACTGTCGGGTCTGCTCATTAATCCAAACAAAGCCGGATTAGCACCCAGATGAATTAGTGAATTAAAAATAGCCAGATTTGTCTTTTCGTCCACCGACCTGGTACCAATCAATACAGCCTGGCGAAAACCGGCCAGTGAATTTATAAACGCTGTCCGGTAGCGTTGTTCCAATTGCTCTATTTCGGTTTTATCAATACGCATATCTAAACTGATTTGTATAACTGTTTCTACACTTTTTTCCAGTAAGAAAAAAACGAAGGATAATAATCGGTAACCCTCTCTGCAATCCAATCTCTGGGTTCTTCGGTTCCTTTATAGCCAATATTGAGAGGATGTTCCTTGAAAAAAATATTCTCTACCTGCCATGTATCGGTAAACGATTGGAGAGAACCTATAAACACCTGAATACCTGGTATGTTTTTACTCAATGCCAGCATAAAATCCATACACTTTTTACTTACCGGATATTGAGTAAAAAATTCGGGTTCGATCAAAAGAATTCTGTTTCCGGGGTCCCCTAAATGCCATTTCGGATCGAGGTTGTAATAGTTGTAAATAAAAGTTGGCAAGATTTAAATCCTTATGCTGACCTACCCTTTGAAAATAATCGCGCCAGCATAGTTCCTTCACAAATGTTTGTATTTGTTGTATCTGGTATCCCTTTTTCAACATACGCTCAAGCACCTGTTTGGTGCTGATAACACCTCTTGACAGATAAGGCGACAAATAGGTAACTGCGCCATTAATATAATTTCGGGTTTTTTCATATTGAATTGGGTCAACTTGATCAACTTTTTGAAGGATATTTTCATAATCCGTTGTAAAAATCGCTTCCATATTACCGCTTGCTTATTTTATTCATCGATATGGTTTTTTGCAGACTGCTTTTAAAACGAGTGATGTCGGAATTTCGTTTTTGAGCATGCTTTTGACTAACTCCGCTATTCACTCTCTTTCTCCATAAATTAAAACTGCTACGTTTCAACTCTTTTCTCATCAGTGCAATAACATCTGCTTCTGAAAAATTAAATTGCATTTTTATAGCTTCAAACGGAGTTCTGTCTTCCCAGGCCATTTCAATGATTCTGTCAATATCTTGTTGCTCCATAAATAAACTATTTAGGTTTTTAACGGCGAAAATCCTCCATCAACATGTAAAATTTGTCCTGTGATCCAACTTGATAATCGGCTGATAAATCAGCCGGTTCAATGCAAGTTGTTGTCCGATTCCGGAGGATGCACCGATTATGATGTAATTTGACATTCCTATTAAATTATTGTTTTGTAAAAAATATATGAATTCAGCAGCATATAAAAAATGGCAGGTGAAGTTACCCACAAACTATCTCTGACTTTCAGCCTGACTAGAACGCCCAGAAACATTAGAATTGCCAGTCCTCCCGAAGAAATCAGTAATATGGAGTTAAGTATTAAACCTACAATTAAGCCAAATGCACCAACTAACTCAAGAATAGCCGTAAGTAATCCTAATTTTTCCAAACCAAACCTCCTGAATTCGTTTTTCATGTGTGGCGAAGTAAAATAAGCTATTCCATAAACGATAAACGAAATGCTGGAGATTAGAGTCAGGATTTTTATAAAACTCATTATGAAGTAGTTTTTAACGCTTCGAAAGCGATGAAAATACACAATGCCAGAAGGAACAATGAAGGAATGTGTTTTTTCCACGGATTTTTTACTTTGAAATGGAAGTATTGGGCTGATATCATAAGAAAACCCATAAGAAGTGCGGGAATAAGCACCAGCGACGGATACCATATTCCCACCACGAGTAAAGTTGCTAAAACTATTTTGGCAGAACCAACCATGGTTCGAACCAAATCGCTCAGACCATAATGCTTAAATTCTTTCACAATGTTATCAAAGCGAAATACCCATATAATTCCGATTGAGAGTGCAATGATGATTTGAGCAACGCTGCTCAGTAAGTTTACATCTTCCATGATTTACTTATTTAGAAATGAAGAATACATCCAAACTAACTTTTCCTGTATTCTGATATAATCACTCATCAGTGCATTTGTACCATACATCTCCGGTCTCAGCAGACAGTTCTTGGCCTTGTTGTTGTCGATCCCGATTGCATTTAAAATTTTCATTTCGTTACTTTTTAAATTAAGGTTACTTTCATTGAAAGTGGAAATGGCAAAGCTGTTTTAACCACAGTTAGTGGTGGAAAACTTACCGGCTCAATTGAAAACGGCTCAATTCTATCATCAACCTGTCTTCTTAGTTACCATAGTAGAGGGTTTACTGCGAAATAGTCCCCTGAAATATTTTTTACAACAACAGCTACATCGATATCGCTATCTTCTCTGCTTGTATCACTTGCAAAAGAGCCAAATAGGTAATCTGATTCAAGGTCATAATCTGAGAGCTCAAGCCAATATTTAACTTTATCATCCATGCTAACAAGTATTTATATCCAAAGATAACATGTTTTTCGTCATTGACAGATGTTCGGATTTGCGTTATACAATTAAGCCCAACGTTTCTCACATAAGACCTGTGGCGGTTTGCGGGCTACTTCACTATCCGCCGAGACAAAATTTGATGCGTGGCAGACAGGTTAGATTAAACACATCACCCTGCATTGTATATATATGATGTGTGTGCCCTGGCCTTCTTTGTTTATTTCCATTTGTATTCAGTGTCCTTCAATGGGTCAGTATTATTAAATCTGTCAAAATTCTTCTTCTTGTTGTTCTCCCACCAATCAAAATAGGCTTTCGCTGCAATATCGTGAGATGATTCATCAAATACCATTTGTAATTCTTCTGAATGTCTTAGGGCAAGAATTGGGTTTTGTGATGGAAAGTTCATTATCAGGTCGGGGCTATCGATAGAAACAGCCCTGATAGATTCTATTGTCCATAATACAAACATTCCTAATTTGCATTCCAACATTGCATAAGATGATATTGGATTGTATGGGAATTTCTTAATAATATGTTTATTGTTTCTGTATTGTAAAAGTGCAGGAATATCCTTGTGTGTGAAATCAGGTAAGTTTAGAGATTCATATTCGCCAGATTTTAATAATTCTATAAATTGCTCAATACTTTTCTTTTCATCAATTTCATTGTCATTTTTATCGCAGCTATTTAAGCAGATTAAAAATGATGTCAAAACGATTAAATAATTGATTTTTTTCATAGCGCATTTTTTTATTGTAATTGTTCAATATATCAACTAACCATATGTCCGTTATTTTTAGGCTTGGGCACAACTCGTTTATATCCACAAATATATACCACTTTCCCAAATATTAACATATTTTCAAACATTTATTTCCTTCGAATGTATTTTAAATGTCGGGCAACTGTAGTTGATGTAAGATTAGTTATGGGAAAACAGAAGATTAAAGTTTTGTGCTGATTCACCATCCTGAAAAACTGCGTAATTGCGCACAAAATGTCATCTGGATAAAATTTGATTAATTCGGTCAGATGCCTGCCGGCAGGCAGGGGGCTCGCCAGGCAACAGTTAACAAGGCTTCTTACGCACTAAGCAATCATAATCGGCGCCGGAGCGATGGAAAACCTGTCATTGGATAAAGGCCCGAAGCCTTTATTTGATTAGGCTCAAACCCTCTAATGCGGAAGGGTCTCCCGGTGTATGCAGCAACACCTTGTTGAAAAGAATGCGTGCTTCCCGGGTTTTCGCCAGGCGGAATTTGATCCAGGCGAACAGCAAGAGGGAGTCGTAATCGAAGGGATAGAGGTTGACCACCTTCTCCAGAAATCTTTCTGCCTCTTCGTACTGCCCCCTGTTGTATAGGATTAATCCCAGCCTGTAATTGGCAACGGTGTTCTGGGGATCTGCCTCGAGTATCCTTCTGTAAAGCTCCGCCACTTCATCCCAACGACCCATGGCTGAATAGGGGATTGCAATGCCGAACCGGGCTTCGATGCCATAGGGTTTCAGAGCAATCGCCCGGCGGTAGTGTTCGATGGATTCGCTCATTGCTCCCGCCTGATAATACAGCCAGCCCAGGCGAAGGTTTATTTCATAGGAATCAGGCTGATACGCTTCCCTTAGCATCCCGGCGGCTTGGCGGTAATTACCCTGAGCCTCCAGGTTGTAGCTTTCTTCAAAAACTCTGTTGATCTGATCCTGTCCCCGTGCCGGCAAAGCCGCAAAGAGCAGCAGTATGATCCAGACCCCGGCTGCAAATGTCTTTAGAGACTCCATATGATACCTCCTGTAATGGTTTGACTTAAAAAGTTTAGCGGTTTGGTCGGTTGGCCCCCAGAAGATACCGGCCTGTATTGACTTTGGTGACTGATTGTTGTGTAGTTTACATAAACAGCAAGGTGGGGAGAGAAGGTCAGGGTGGTCTTCGCCCCGGCTTGTTGCCGGATCATGTCCATGGCATTATATACCAGGGCTCCGTCGTAGCGCACGAAATTGTTCATTTCGCCCAGACTCAGGAAGCCTTCCACCCATAGCCAGGAAGCCAGCCGACCACCAATACGTTGAAAAAAGACCAGTCGTTCGGTCTGATTCCCGTTTCCAGCTGTTTCGTGCTGGAGCGAAAAGGTAGATGCGGTATACAGGGAAAGGTTGCCCAAGGGATAAAAGGCAAGCAGCAGATCACCCTGGCGTTGCCTGCCATCGTTTAAGTTGGAAAAATTTCCGGAAAGACCGACGGTTAAATACCTCATGTCCCTGTAAAGAGCAAGGCTTCCAACGAGTTCACCCCATGTTGTGGCCGGTGTTGTCGCTAACGGAACACCGGGTCGGCCGGGCAATACTTGTGCTTGTCCCGGCAAGGTGAGGTGGATATAATGCAGCGCAGTTACCAGCCTGAAATCCCTGGCCAGGCGCCAGATCCCGGAAAGATAATACTGGTTGATGAGGGATCTGGTATTCGGGTCGATAACTTCGTTTCCATCCGACAAAGAGTAAACAAAATGATCCTTTTGCGCATGGGTATAGGCGTGGTAAACCGACAGGCTTTGGCTTAACGGATGCAACAGTCCGACCTGGAATACTCTGTGGGACCGGGATATGAACCGGGAGCCGTCCGGCGCCGTGGGTTCCGGGAAAAAGTTTTTAATGCCTTTTTGATCGTCCGACGACCCTACATCAACCAAAACATGGACTTTCTCAGTCAGCTTGCCGTCGGGAATGCCCATCCGGTTTTTTTCGTGGATGGATATGCCCGAGGCGAAATACCTTGCTTCCATCTCCCGTCCTGAGAATACCAGAGAAAAGTAGAGGTACTCCTGCAAGAGTCCGTCACCTGGGTTTTGCTCCCAAGCCTTGCGTAGATTGTGGGCCGCCTGGTGGTAGTTCTTTTTCATATACCATGCAACCCCCATGCGGTAACGGAGGTAGTAAAAATCGATCCCCTTCCTGAGCGCTTCCTTTCCCAGTTCGGTGATGCCATCCCAGTCACCTGCCCCGGCATAGGCCCGGGTTTGCTGCTCCACCAGGGTCGTGTTGAGTTTTTTCTGTGCACAAATCCCGTTCATCATAAGAAACAGGAAAAGAAGTAACGTTATTTTTTTGTACATATTACTTTTATGGTTTCTTGTTTGTTCTCGATGGTAAACCCCGTCAGACCGCCATTATCGATGCGGAATTCCAGCCTGGCCAGGAGTGATCTTTTTTTGAAGACCCTTGAATGAGCCTGTGCCTGGAGTAGCAAACGACTTTCGGAGAAGCTTTCTTTTTCGCTGATGGTACGTATATGAAAATGCCCCCCCATATAACGGAAAAACGGGGCGATAAAGTCTTGCAGTATTCGCTTTCTGCCGGGAAAGATTTTGTTGACCGGATAGGTATCGGTCAGCTCCAGGTAAGGGTAATGCCCCATGCACACCCTAAAGGCCCCAAGAAAGAAGTAATACAACAGGGAGTTCCTCCGGCCTTCGAAATGGGTGAAATACAGCATGGCCCCGTCGTGGCGAAAATAGGCCTTGCAGCCTGATTGCCGGCATTCAATGAATTTGTGTTGCCAGGGATCCAATTTGATTTCCCAAACGGCTTCATAGGGATGGGTCGATTCAACCGAGAGCTGAATGCGTTCTCCCGGAACGAAATTGAATGCCTTTCTCAGGGCAGGATGGATCTGGATGTTGGATACTCTGTCTCCTTTTTCCGGGGAGCAAACCGATTTCAGCGAACTTTTGCCTTCCTGGCTGAGCATATAATGACTGATGGGATAATCCAGGGTGCGCGAGCCGATGTAGGGGGTTCGCTGAACCTGGAAGTGAAGATGGGGGAAGGGAGAATGTCCCGAATTGCCGCAACGCGCCAGGGTATCTCCCTTGCGGATCTTATCCCCCTGGCTTACCACTATGGAGCCGGGTTTCAGGTGGCAGAGCTTGGTGTATAACTGCTCATGGTGTTTGATGATGATGGTGTTTCCCCAGTTTTGTTCCAGGTTCCTTTCACCAACGGTGTTGTCATCGACCCCGTCAACCACCGTTTCGATAATCCCATCGGCCGGCGCCAGAATGGCTTTGTCATAAGAATAATAGTCCTTTAGCAAGTCGCCGTTCTCTTTAAAGGTTTTTCCGTCTTCGTCCGTTATTTCAAAATCCCAGGCATGTTTCCACTCAGCCTTGTGGGTATATTCCCCGCCGTGGCCCTGTGTTACGGTCCATTCGCCGAAGAAGGGAAGCGCCAATGGAACCTCCGGGTCTTTCCCGAATCGTTCCATGAAATTCACAAAGGCATATAGGTTTTTTTCCGGGGCATTTTGTTGGACAAACAGGGTATTCAGGCGGATGCGGTTATGCATCCTGAATTTCAGGACATACAGGAATAGTAGCGCCATGATGTTGAATGGAAGGGAGTAGATGGGAAGCTGGTAAATACCCATGATACCGCTCAGGCTGATTGTCAGTATGGCGACAAGCGGAATCAACAGCACGACCCACAGGTAAGAGCTGCGGTTTGGGATAATGAAATACCCTCCGATGGCGATAGCAGACAGAATATAATTGAAGCCGATGTAACTATAGCTCACGTCGGTCAGGGTGGCCCCTATCAGGATGTAAAACAGGTAAGCCGTAAAAAAACCGAGCAACGAAAGCGAAAAAGCGATACGCGAATAAATGAGCAGTCCGACGGCCACCAGAACCCCCGTCAGCACATTAAACTGAAAGAAGATAGCTCCCAGCGACAGGAAATAGGTCCGAAGAGAAGCGGGAATGGGCAGTTGTCCCCACCACTCATAAAGGCTAACCAGGGATGGACCCCCCAGCAGGTAAAGATCGTTGAGGGTATAAATGCCCCGCTCATTCATTCCAAGCGCCTGAAAATCGCGCGAAGCGAGCATGACAGCCCATAATGAGAAGACAAACGGCAGGCTTAAGTGTGGGAGTTCGTATTTGCCAATAATTCCTTCCAGATACACGGACATAAAAAGCGTGAGTACCCCGGCCAAAACCACCATCAAAATCAGGAGCAGTCCGGGTTCAAAATAGATTCCCATTCCAAGGCCAACCAACAGTGAGTTGAATCCGTAATAGCCTTGGCTGATACGGAATTTATTAAACCCGATCCAATGAGCCATGCTCGTTGTTACCAAAACGGCAGCCAGCCCGAATAGCCCGGTATAAAAATCCACAAAGGTGATTGCCAGCAGGATAACCGCAAAAGTCCGATTATCGGAAAAGAAGACCTGCGAATAACTGTTCAGAATGCTTCTCAGGTACCAGCGAAATATCTCCTTAGGTGGCATGTTTAGTTGTTTTTTATTTGTGCATTACTCCTGGTTGAAATCCTTCAGGTGATCGGGAACCTGCTCGTGCCTGTTCAGGCTGTCGAGCGTTTCCGCATTTCGAATGATGTGGGGCTTCTCTTCTGTATCAATCATGACCACATTGGGCCTGAGGGTTATAAACTGCATCCATTGGGTGTTGTTATAGGCCCCGACCCGTTTGATCGCATAGGGATCGCCCTTCTTGAGCAGAGGGAAAAGCACATTGCCCCGGAGTACATCGATATTCATACACAGGGGGCCGAAAAGGGTAGCGTCTTCGGTCTGGTCAGATACGCTCAGTGCCGGCCTGATGTCGTGTTCATACCAGAATGAAGTAAACAGCAGGTTGACCCCGGCATCCAGGATGGTTGCCCTCCTGCCGTCAGCCAGGCGTTTATTGGCCACAACGGTTCCCAGCAGGAAGCCGGCATCGTCGATCAGCGCGCGTCCGGTTTCCAGGATAAGCAGGGGCAGGTTATCGGGACTGATCTCCGATTTCATCAGGGCAGAGGTGATGCCCTCGGCGAAGTCATCAAAGCTTGGTGTGGTATCGCTGCCCGGGTAAAAGGCCCCCTTCAGGGTGTTCTTTGACGCGAAACCGCCGCCCATATCGATATACCGGATGCGGTGCTTGTGCTTACGCATCAGTTCAATAGCAAGATTAGCCAGCTTCGTGGCGGCCATATGGTAGGCATCCGGCGTCATGATATAGGTACCGATATGGGTATGGAGTCCCACGAGATCCATTTTACCATTCACAAGGATGCGGTTCAATGCGTCCCATGCTTCCCCGTTCTCATAGTTAAA
>SKVR01000169.1 GCA_007129355.1 Bacteroidales bacterium
TCGTGGCTGATGTGCAGCAGGTTGTCATCTTCACTGTAAGGTTTTTTCAGAGTTGATTTAACCGGAACTCCATGTGCTGCAGCGTAGTTGAGCAAGTCGGTACGGCCCTTAAATTCGTTCAGAAACTCTCTGTCTTTCCAGGGGGCAAATACTTTTATCTGGGGATTCTGTGCATAGTACGTAAGTTCGAAGCGCACCTGGTCATTCCCTTTTCCGGTGGCACCGTGTGATACAATATTGGCCCCTTCCAGTGCTGCAATTTCAATTTGTCTTTTAGCAATTATCGGACGTGCAAGGGCAGTACCCAGCAAATAGCGGCTTTCGTAAACAGCATTTGCCTTGATGGCCGGGAAAATATAATCGGTTACAAATTCTTCTTTCAGGTCTTCAATATATACTTTGGAGGCACCAATTTCCAGTGCTTTCTTTTCAACTTCTTCGTAATCGTCGTCCTGGCCTACATCGCCAACATAGGCTATTACTTCGTATCCTTTATTGATCAGCCATTTCAGAATTACTGATGTGTCAAGTCCTCCACTGTATGCGAGAACAATCTTTTCCTTTTTTTGAGTCATGATAATGGTAGTAAGTTTAGATAATTAATTAGAGTTATTACTTTTAGTTATTTTATCAATAGATTAATATTTGCAAGGTTTTTTCAGTCCATTTGCACAGTTTCACTGATGATTTCTCAAATTCTTCCAAAGAAATCCCTAAGTAATATAAATTATGGAGAAATTTTTCAGGATAATACCGGCCTTAAGCTTTGCAACAGTGCCGATCGGGGAATCCCTTCCCTGCCAATCACCAGAATGGTGTCGTCACCGGCAATGGTACCCATAATTTCAAAAGCGTTCATCTCGTCAATCCGGTAGGCCAGACTGCTGGCAAACCCGGGAATGGTCTTGATTACAGCCATTTGAGTACTGGATGTATATTCGACCGAAATAAATCCGAGAGGTTGCTCAACCTGAGCTTCCGGATTTTTTGATGAAGATGAATGCTGACCGGTAGTGCCGGGCAATACATATATCATTCCCTTTTGGTCATCTGGCATTTTCCCGGCTTTCAGGTATTTGAGGTCGCGCGAGAGGGTGGCCTGAGTATAGCTGAATCCTTTATCGTTCAGTATGCTCAACAACTCTTCCTGACTGCCAATCTTTTGGTTTTGGATAATTCTGCGAATTTCAAGAAGCCGTTCAGTTTTATACATTTTTGCATAATTATACATTAATGGTGCAAATTTATGCATTTATTTGAAAAAATAAAGCTTTATGTGCGATTTTTTATTTTTATTTAATTAAATGGTTAATTCTGTAACTTGTTTCCCCGGATGTTCAGCCTGAATGCAGCGCTTATGAACACCCCCCCGCTGAGTGAAATATAATATTTCACATTCTTCAGCATTTTCCCGGACCAACCTCCTCAGGAACCACTATCTTCATTATTTTTGTACTTTCACAAAAAAATAGACTCCCATGCCCCTCGACACCATAATAGAACTTGAAAAAATTTCTGTTTTTCAGAAAAATCAGCTAATCCTTTCTGACGTAAACATGAGCATTGAAAGGGGCGAATTTTGCTATCTGATTGGCCGCACAGGCAGCGGAAAGAGCTCTCTTATGAAAATTTTATATGCTGATCTGCCTCTGGTAGAGGGGAAGGCCAGTGTGGCAGGTTTTAATCTTCATGAATTGCGTGATAAACAAATCCCTTTCCTTCGCAGAAAAATCGGAATAGTATTTCAGGATTTCCAGCTACTTAGCGATCGTAGTCTAAGAAATAATCTTTTATTTGTGATGAATGCCACCGGCTGGCGAGATAAAATCGCTATGGAAGAACGCCTTGAAGATGTTCTTGAAAAGGTAGGTTTGCAAACCAAAGGCTTTAAAATGCCTCACCAGCTATCGGGTGGCGAGCAGCAAAGGGTAGTGATTGCCCGTGCCTTGATTAACGACCCCGATATTATTCTGGCTGATGAGCCTACCGGAAATCTTGACCCAGAAACCAGTTTGGGCATTATGGAGCTTCTTCTTGATATAAGCAAGACAGGCCGGGCCATTCTTATGGCAACACATGATTACACTCTTTTTGAACAGTTTCCGGGAAGGATTTTTAGGTGCGACGGTGGGAAGGTTGTAGATCTTAATCCCGATTACTACCAAAACACCCAGGAACAATAGGGCTAAGGTGGCTGTCTCAAAAGCCAGATTTTATTTGGACGCTGAGCTTGCCGAAGCGGGTAACTTACTGGTAATCATATGTCTTTTTAACAAGTGTTACAGTGAGTTAATCGAACTGCTCAACGACCAGATAGCCCTTTTAAAACAGCATCATAAACTTCTGAGAGCATTTTTTCTTCCTTCTCCCAGCAAAGTTCTGCAGCGGCCTTCCGGGCATTTTTTTTCCAGGTGTTGTAGCGTCTCTTGTTGGCAAACATATACCTGATTTTTTCAGCAATATCTCCGGGATCATGACTTTCAATGCAATCACCCACATTGTATCCTTTTACAATATTCTTCACTTCAACCAACGGAGATGCCAGAACCGGCAAACCTGCTCCTATATAATCGAAAAGCTTATTGGGTAAGCTGTACTTATAGTTGGGACTTACGGGCTTATCAATGGAAACTCCCAGATCGGCCAGGGCAGTGTATTGCATCAGTTTCTGATAAGGCATACGGGGAATGAACTTAACGGTTCTTGTTAGATGCAGTTTTCGTGTTAACTCCTTTATTTCATTCCAAACATCGCCACTACCGATGAAATAGAGAATCACATTTTCCATTCCGTAACAAGGTTTCATAGCCTGGATCAACTCCTCAGCGCCCCTGTCAACATTAATGGCACCACCCTGCATAAGCACAATCCTTTTATCTTCCGGCCAGCCAAGGTCTTTGCGTGTAACTCCATTGGCAGGTACAAATCTTTTCGGAAGATTTCGTACAACCCTGACTTTAACACCGTACTCTAGTTCGTAAAGATCAGCAATGGATTGGTTAACAGTAAAAACATACTTAAGTCTGGGAAAAACCAAACGTTCAACCATCCACCATACAGATCTTGCAAACGGCCGGTTTACCAGCTCTGTAGACCCCAGAAAATATTCATGGGTATCGTAAACCAATGGAATTCTTTTTAAACGGGAAACAAGAAAATTGGGTAATAATGTATCCAAATCATTGGAAACCAGCAAATCAAACTTCCTAAAAAGCAGAAAGAAAAACAACCGGAAATTATAGGCTGCATAAAACAGAAATCCTTTATGGAACCATAATTTAAACCGGGAAATATGAAATATATCATGTTCATAAGCCGGACTGTCTGGTTTCTTTCTTCCGGTAATACTAACATCAAAACCTTTACGGTGAAGAAAGTCGCTTACCTTCAGAACCCTCTGATCAGTAGCGATATCATTAGTTACCGACAAACAAACTTTTTTCAGTTCCTTCACAACTATGTGTTTCCTTTATGAATTCAAACTTTTGTTTTACCTGGTGACCACTAAATCACTGCATTCTTATCCTTCATTGCCTCTTCTTTGTTTTTATAACGCGATATCCTGATATTCAGGTATGCAAAGGTAATGGTCATAAACGGGCTTATGATATTGAAAAAGCAATAGGGAAGAAAAACCAGTGTGGGAACACCCAGAACAGTGGCCTGGGTGGCACCGCAAGTATTCCAGGGGACAAGAACCGAAGT
Organism: Bacteroidales bacterium; assembly: GCA_007129355.1. GTDB lineage: Bacteria > Bacteroidota > Bacteroidia > Bacteroidales > UBA7960 > SKVR01. The sequence continues at coordinate 3,706 of SKVR01000169.1, forward strand.
TACCGTTCCGCTGTCTTCCAGTGTACGACTCAGGTTTTGGGGTTTTAAACCCCGCTCCCGATAAGTTTCAGCAAACATTCGTCCCGGAACAACTATACTCAGGTACTGATCGCTGGCTGTTACATTAAAGAACATGCAGGTACCGGCGGTAGAAGCCACCAGTGAACCCGTATTGTGTGCAAGTTTGATAACCGCTTCTGTAATTCGGTGTAATAATCCGCTCGACTCCATAATACCACCAAAGATCATGGCAGAAATGATTAACCAAACTGTATTAAGCATTCCACTCATTCCACCGGTTGAGAGCAAACTATTGACCATTTCATTATCGGTAATTACAATGATATGGGTATACATGGCTTTCATAATGGCAATATAGGCAGCCAAGTGAAACCTGTCATCCATGCCACTTACCTGCTGAATAATCTGGGGCTGAAAAATTAATGCACAAACAGCACCGGCAATTGTACCAATAAAAAGTGCAGGTAGCGCAGGTACTCTTCTGATGATAAGAAAAATGACCAGGGCAGGCACAAGAAATAATATGGGAGAAATATAAAAAGTATTGTCAATCGCTCTCAAAACCGGAGTTATATCACCATATTCTGTCCCGCTGTAGGTCATTAAACCCATGATAAGAAAAATGATCAAAGCGATGGAAATGGACGGGATGGTTGTCCATGCCATATACCTGATGTGTGTAAAAAGATCGGTGCCCGCCATGGCCGGTGCAAGATTGGTGGTATCGCTTAGTGGCGACATTTTATCACCAAAGTAAGCACCTGAAATAATGGCTCCACCTATGGCTCCGTCAGGTATGCCCAATGCCCTTCCTATTCCAAGCAAAGCTACTCCCAGTGTAGCCACAGTAGACCACGAACTCCCTGTTGCCAGCGAAACAATAGCACTTACCACACAGGCTGCTACCAGAAAAATAGTTGGATTAAGAATCTGCAAACCATAATAAATCATGGCAGGCACAACACCTCCCAGTAGCCAGGTTCCGGCAAGCGAGCCAATAAGGAGCAGAATAAGAATGGCCGTCATGGCCGAGCCAATGCTTTTGACAATTCCGGCCCTCAAATCAAGCCATTTATGACCCAGGCTCATAGCCACGATGGCCGCTACTGAAGCTGAAAGTATCAGTACGATCTGGTTGGAACCGAACAAAGAGTCATCACCGAAAATAAAAACGTTAATGGATATCAGACCCGTAAGAAAAATAACCGGAATCAATGCCTGAAACAGGGTGGGTCGTCTGGTTTTATTTGTCATAAAAGTGGGATGGTTAGCTGATGCTGTTTTTCAAATTTTTAAAACAAGGCGTAAAGTAAAGTCATTTTTTTCTATTTCACAAAAAAAGATGATTTAGTTCATAGGTATTTATGTTTACTTTTGCGCCATGATAATCATTGATAATACGCTAATCTCCGATGAGCTTTATACCGAGTATTTTGTTTGCGACCTGCCGGCCTGCCGCGGAGGTTGCTGTGTGCATGGCGATGCCGGTGCACCGCTTGAAAAACCAGAAACAAAAATCCTTGAAGATATCTTTACCCGTGTAAAACCCTATATGCGCCCGGTTGGCATTGAAACCGTTGAAAAATCAGGAAAATTTGTTGAAGACATCGATGGAGAATATACCACTCCGCTTGTAAACGGACAGGAATGCGCCTACGTGTTTTTTGATGAGAACAACATTGCTAAATGTGCCATTGAAAAAGCCTGGGAGCAGAAAGAAAGCGGTTTTAAGAAACCGGTTTCCTGTCATTTATACCCGGTAAGAATCACCAAATACTCCAATTACGAAGCAGTAAATTATCACCGCTGGCCCATTTGCGATCCCGCCCGAAAATTCGGGAAAAAACTCAATGTCAGAGTCTACGAATTTCTGAAAGACTCACTGATACGCAAATACGGAGAAGACTGGTATACGCAGTTGGATGAGTACGTTAAGATGACGCTGAAGAAAGGTTGAGATGTCAAATAGGTAAATGGTGATTTGTGATGTGTAATGGGTGATGGGTAGTTACATTTGACATCAAACATCTGACATTTGACATTATTACCCGCCAATAACCTTGATTGCTTTTTCAATCCTGGCAATCACTTCTTCCTTACCCAAAAGCACCATGATTTCCTTCAAATCGGGGCCCATGCCGGCTCCTACCAATGAAAGCCTGAGTGCGATCATCAGTTTACCCGCACCCACTTCATGCTGCTCCATATAATCGTGAAGGGCTTTGTCAATCGATTCAACGGTAAACGGTTCCAGGTTCTTTAAAATATCAGTTACCTGGAGAAGAATATCGGGTGTATCTTCTTTCCACTTTTTCTGCACAGTTTTTTCATCATAAACTTCAGGGACATTGAAAAAGAAAGCTGACTGTTCCCATATTTCGTGCACAAAATTTACACGATCTTTAACCAGTGAAACAATTTTGGTAACTTTTTCTATGGGTTCATGAATTCCCCTGTCTTTCAAAATCAGGTCAAACAGTGATGCAACATCCTTGTTATTTCTTTTCAGAAGATATTGATGATTGAACCAGGTGGCCTTGGCGGGATCAAACTTCGATCCTGATTTGCCTACTCTTTCAAGAGAAAAAGCATCAACAAGTTCCTCCATACTGAAGATTTCCTGATCGGTGCCCGGATTCCAGCCCAGAAATGCCAGCATATTTACAAAAGCATCGGCAAAATAGCCGGACTCGCGATAACCGGATGAAACTTCACCACTTTTGGGGTCATTCCACATTAAAGGGAAAACCGGAAATCCCAAACGATCACCATCGCGTTTACTTAGCTTGCCATTACCATCGGGTTTAAGCAACAAAGGCAAATGGGCAAACTCAGGCATGCTGCTTTCCCAACCAAGGCTCCGGTACAATAAAACATGCAATGGCAAAGATGGTAACCACTCCTCCCCTCTTATCACATGAGAAATTTCCATAAGATAATCATCAACCACATTGGCCAGGTGGTAAGTGGGCATTCCGTCACTTTTAAAAAGAACTTTATCATCAAGCTGAGATGTATCTACTTTTACTTTACCCCTGATAATATCCTGCATGACTACCTCTTCATTTTCAGGCATTTTATACCTTACAACATAGGGAGCACCTGATTCAAGCATGGCAACAGTTTCTACCTTATTGAGCGTGAGCGAATTCTTCATACTACCCCGTGTAGTAGCATCATACTGTGCATTGCCCTTTTCTGCTTCAATACGCTTGCGCATGGCTTCCAGTTCTTCGGCAGTATCGAAAGCATAGTAGGCATTTCCGCTATCAATCAATTGCATGGCATATTGCCGGTAAAGATCCTTGCGTTCCGATTGGCGGTATGGTGCATGCGGGCCTTCTTTACCCGGTCCTTCATCCCAGTGAATTCCACACCAGCGAAGCGATTCCATAATGTACTCCTCAGCACTCTGAACAAAACGGTTCTGGTCTGTATCCTCTATCCGAAGCAAAAAATCACCTCCTTGCTTTTTGGCAAATAAATAATTATACAAAGCGGTGCGAACTCCACCTATATGCAATGGACCTGTGGGACTGGGGGCAAATCTTACCCTTACTTTCTTTTCTGTCATATTAATAGTTTCTGAATAATCTTATGCAAACCAATTATTTCGGTGATGTTTTTTTAATTTTAAGAAATGAACTTCAAAATCACTATTATCCGGCAAAATTGAATTAATAGAATAATTTAAAATCAGATTCCTCACTACGTTTGGAATGACCGCAGCTTAGGAGAAATCTAATAGTTTTAACCACACAGCAATGGTTAAAATCAAAATTCTGAACAAAGATAGGCTTTTCTACGCTCTTTGATTATGCAGTCTTTTAAAGAAAAAACAGTAAATTTATATTTTTGAAAGAACGGAGTAACATATCAATTCCCATCACATGAGAACCCAAATCAAATTCTCCTTTTTTTTTGTCCTTACCATAGCAACCCTTATACTTTTTAATTCACGTCTGGGGCAAATACCGCCCCCGGGAAAATTTCTCGATCCCATAAACGGCATCTGGCAAAATGCTCTTATTCCAGACATACCTGATTCAGGAGAAATATTGGCAGAATTTATTTCAGAGGATATAAAAATTGTATTTAACGAACGTGGCGTTCCGCATATTTTTGCTCAAAACGACCGGGATCTTTATTTCGCTGCGGGCTATGTAACTGCCATGCATCGGTTTTGGCAGATGGAGTTTACCGCTCATGCCGGTCTGGGAAGGGTATCTGAAATTGTTGGAGAACGGGCAGTGGAATTTGATCGTTACCTCAGGCGGGTGGGTATGACATACGGTGCAGAAAAGCTGTATGATTTGATGCTGAAAGATGCTGAAATGATGACCATACTTGAAGCATACACCACAGGAGTGAACGCATGGATCAGTCAGCTTAAACCCCGGCAATATCCATTTGAATATAAATTGCTCGATTATGAGCCGCAGCCCTGGTCGCCCATGAAAACCATTGCTATGGTAATGAATATAAGCCGCACACTCAGCTTAAGAACCCAGGCCAACAATCTAACCCATATGAAAGCAATCTGGGGCAGAGACGCCGTAATGGCATTCTTCCCCGGTTATTACGAAGGAGCTGAACCCATCATAAACAGCAATACGGAATGGAATTTTAACCTGCAACCACCCCAACCACCTGAAGGTAAATTTATTCCGCAATTTGTTTTTGAAAATCTGCTTGAGGACATTCCGGAAGGAATCGGCAGCAACAACTGGGCTGTTTCTCCGGCCCGGAGTAAAACCGGTAATGCACTTTTTGCCGCCGACCCCCATCAGCCTTTGAACCTGCCATCCATGTGGTACGAAATGCAGTTGAATGCGCCCGGTATTAATGTTTACGGGGTAACCTTGCCCGGTGCACCATCAATTGTAATGGGATTCAATAATTATATTGCATGGGGAAATACCGCAAGTATGAATTTTGTGGTTGATATGTTTGAAATAGAACTGGATGATGAAAATCTGAGATACTTTTATGAAAACCAATGGCATCCCCTAAAGTTACGCATTGAAGAAATAAAAGTAAGAGGAAAAGGAACCATTACAGATACCGTTCGTTACACACATCACGGACCCGTATTTTATGTAGATCACGATAATTTTTCTTTTGGAAACTTTCCGGCTGGTCATGCCATGAGCTGGACGGCACTGGAGCCCGGAAATACACCATTAAGGGCTTTGAACATAATGAATAGCGCAAGGGATTTCTCTCAGTTCAGGGAAGGGTTATCCAACATTGGTTCGCCACCCCAGAATTATGCATTTGCCAGTGTGGATGGAGATATTGCACTTCAGACCAATGGCTTATGGCCCCTGCGCTGGAAGAACCAGGGTGTTTTTATCAGCGACGGACGCAAAGCCGAGTACGACTGGAAAGGTTATATCCCATTCGAAAAACTTCCCTATGAACTTAATCCGCAAAGAGGATTTATAAGCTCTGCAAACCAGGTTCATACCGACACACTTTATCCTTTTTACTATGGATGGGATTTTGCTACCCATGCCAGGGCCACTATTATCAATGATGAACTAAGACAACTGAATAACGCTACCATTAAAGACATGAAAGCTCTTCAACTGAACGCCTCCAATCATGAAGCTAACAAGTGGCTGGATGCCATGATTGATTCAGTTTCATCTTTTCTGCAAAAACATCCTGATCATCAAACAGAAGTCCAATTTTATGATATTATTGATACATTGAAGTATTGGAACCGGCAAAATGAAGCATCCCAGATTGCCCCAACCGTTTTTATACATTGGCGAAATGAGATCAGAAAAGAGCTTTGGGAACCCATACTGGAACCACTTAAAGATTTTCCGCGTCTTACACCCAACCTTGATATAAGTTTTCAGGTGCTGAACCATAAACAACCGGCAGATGTATATGCCGACTTGATCGGTCATTACCCTGGAACAGCAGAAATCTTTGTCAACAGCCTCAACCGGGTTATCAGCAAACTCAGCCAGGAAAACGGACCACCAGGTGAAAACTGGCACTGGTGGCGGTTCAACGGGCCCTATTTATCGCACATGCTGAATATACCTTCTCTGGGAACCGGCCGGATGAAGGTCGATGGCAGTTCACTATCACCCAATGCCGTCATGAATGCTTTCGGACCTTCATGGCGTATGGTAGCTGAAATGTCGCAACCTGTAAAAGTCTGGGGAATATACCCCGGAGGTCAGGCAGCAAATCCTGCAACAATAGGTTATAATGCATTTACAAATGACTGGACCGAAGGAAACTATTACCCCCTGAAGCTTTATGATACATTTGAAGAAGCGGCAGCTGATAATGAAACTATTCTTTGGATCAAATCAAAGTAATTATTTTATGAAATGGATATTAACAGCCCTGATGGCACTTATTTTACAAATCTTTTTGCCCTGGTGGAGCATTGCCATTGCGGGATTTATTTCGGGAATAATATTCACTCAAAAACCCGGGCAGGCTTTTCTTAACGGATTCTCCGGCATATTTGCACTGTGGGCTGCCGTATCACTTTATATCTATTTTGTAAACCAGGGATTACTGGCTGAAAGACTGGCGGATTTATTTTCTCTTCCGCATGGTTTACTGGTAATAATCCTTACTGCTCTTATTGGAGGTATTTGCGGTGGCTTATCTGCTGTAACCGGTAATTATTTCAGCAAACTTTTTCTGAAGTAATTTTCTTTGTAAATATAGAAGAGGGAGACCTTCGGGTCTCTTTTTTTATAAGCATCATGAAATTCCATAAATTATCGTACCTTTGCACAGCTTTTTAAAAAAGATAAAATAAACCCACCAGTGGTCATTATAAAAGATTTCCCCGGGTGACCAACAATTACAATAAATTTAATGGAAAATACAATTAGCTTCTCAGAGCTTGATCTGAGTGATGAAGTTTTGAGTGCAATAACTGAAATGGGTTATGAAA
>SKVR01000197.1 GCA_007129355.1 Bacteroidales bacterium
AACCATTCTGCATGGCTTCTTCCAGTGTTAGAACGGGCTGCAGTTCTTCATATTCAATCTTCACCAGTCCGGCGGCTTCACGGGCAATATCCATGCTTTCGGCAGCTATCAGCACAATGGCCTGACCGGCAAATGTAACCACGTCTTCTGCAAGACAAATCTCATCATGTACCACAGGTCCCATCTGGTTTTCACCCGGGATATCCCTGGCAGTAATTACGGCATGCACTCCGGCCAGGCTTTTTGCAGCCGAAATATCGCAGGAAAGTATTTTTGCATGGGCATGCGGGCTGTAAACCACATGACCATAAAGCATATTCTTTCCACCATCCATGTCATTCACATAAACGGACTCGCCACTTACATGGCTGATGGCGCTGTCGTGAAAAAGGTCCAGCTTGCTCATGATTCCAGGGTTTGATGATAAAACTTCAACAACAGATTGGAAGCCGCAATTTTTCGGGATTCTGCATCGGCCCGGGCATCGGAAATCGGTGTAAACTCTTTTTCCACCATGCCCATAGCCTGTTGAATATTTTCCAGGTTCCAGAGCCTACCATGCAAAAAGGATTCTGCCGAACGGGCTCTTTGGGTTTGTGCTGCCATTCCGCCGTAAGCCAATACAATGTTTTCCACAACATTATTCTGCGTTAGCTTCAGGGCAAAGGCTGCACTGACTGTGGAAATATCCAGGTCGATTCGCCTTGAAACCTTGTAGGATTTGATAATAATATCAGATGAAGGTTTGGGAATGGTTACCGATACAATCAGTTCATCAGGTTTCAGCGCTGTTTTTCTGTAGCCGGTTATGAAATCTTCTATGGCCATGGTTCGTCGCCCACCCGCTTCGGAAGCCAGTTCAATAAAGGCACCGTAAGCAAAAAGCAGTGGCAGGGTATCACCTATGGGCGATGCAGAGCCGATGTTTCCGCCAATGGTAGCCATATTGCGTATCTGCAGAGAGCCAAAAACAACCAGCATATCATGCAAAGCATCCAGTTTGTTTTGGGTAAGTTGCTTCATCCTTTCAAGGTTCATTCCGGCTCCAAATACAAAAGCATTTTCGGTTTCTTCAAACTTCTGAATTTCCAAAATCCTTGAAAGGTCGATGATAAGGGGCAAATGTTCCATTTTTTTGGTTTGCCGCAAAGCTGCGTCTGTAGCACCACAGACAAGCAAAACATCGGGATGTTTCTTCCGCAGCTGCAATGCACTTTCCAGACTAGCGGGTAAAAAATATTGCTGATTGCCCCCTTCAAGTTCTATATCCTGATTTTTATCAATTATGGATTTCAGGTTTTCATAAACTTGTTGTTCAAGCGGGCTGAAATGGTCTTTACCTTCTTTACAGCATGCTTGCTTCGTGGCTTTCACAATGGGATTATAACCTGTGCAACGGCAAAGATTGCCGGTAAGGGCATCCAGTACCACTTCTGTGGAAGGATTATGATGATTTTTGTAAAGAGCAAACATTGACATTACAAATCCCGGGGTGCAATATCCGCACTGGCTGCCATTTTGCGTGACCATAGTTTGCTGTACCGGGTGCAAAATCTTTTGTCCGTTTTCTTTTTGGCTCAGATTTTCAACTGTAATGAGCTGTTTGCCATGTATCATGGGTAAAAAAACCAGGCAGGAATCCAGTGCTTCATAAACCAGTCGGCCATCAGCACCCGGACTGGCCACAACGATTGTACAGGCACCGCAATCTCCTTCGGCGCATCCTTCCTTCACACCTTTGTGATTGTCGAGCGACCGCAGATAATTGAGCACCGAAGTGCTGGGCTTAAAGGCAGACTGTCCGTTAAAACGAACCTGCTGCAATTTGCCGTCAAGCAAAAACTCTATGGAATCACTTGCACTCATTCATTCAGTTTTTTGTTTCTCACGTCAATCATTTTCCCGAGTATGCTTATGGCAATTTCTTCCGGAGTTTCGGCAGCCATTTTCAGACCCATGGGCATATCAACCGCATCCATTTCTTCCTGTGTATAATTCTTCTCACTTAACAGGCTTTCCTTTACTTTTGCCACTTTCCTTTTACTGCCAATCATACCCAGGTAAGCAAAGGGTTTTTTACCCATGCGGGCCAGAAGCTCAAAATCGTGTTCATGGGTCGGACTCATGATGGCAATATAGGTATTTTTATCAAAATCAAGCATCTCCATGGTTTCAAAATAATCGCCATGGATAAAGCGATAGTTTGCCTTTTCTTCTTCCGAAAAATTTATAGCCCTGAAATCGAGCAGTGTAATTTCATAACCCACCTGGTGGGCAAATCCTGCCAAAGCTTTCCCCACATGTCCGGCCCCAAAAATGTACAAGCGGGGGCGCTGCCCGAACGGTTCAATGTAAACTTCCACACTGCCGCCACATTCCATTCTCAAGTCTTCTTCAAGATGATAGAACTTTTTCATAGGTTTTTGGGTGCGAATGGCTTCAAGGGCATCATCAATCACCTGTTTTTCAATGGCCCCGCCACCCACAGTACCTTCAATGGTACCATCAGGCGCCACCAGCATTTTCGAACCCATCTTGCGGGGGGTGGAACCATCCGTTGCAGTAACAATACAAAGAGCGGCAGATTTGTGCCGGGAAAGGAAAGCGTGGATTTGAGGGTAGAGGCTCATGGGGCTGGGTTTTTATTTCAAATGTATGATGTTTGATGAATGATGTCAAATGTATAATTTCTATCTTAAATGCTATCTTGATTTATTTTGACATCTAGAGCTAACATGTTAAATAACAACAACATAATAATTCGTCTTATCTTTTCTC
>SKVR01000249.1 GCA_007129355.1 Bacteroidales bacterium
CATGCGAATACATTTCGGCATATTGTTGCGTAATTTCTGCACCAAAGAAAAATATCAGCGAAGAATAAAACACCCATAATAAAATCAACACAAGAGAGCCGGCTGCTCCGTACATTGCACCGATATCTGCAATCCCCAAACCCAGGCTGATGAGAGCTTTTCCTATTACAAACAAAAACGCAGTGATAAAGGCGCCCACCCAGGTAACCCGCCATTTAATATGAGCATCGGGCAGAAAACGATAGATCACGCCGACAATTAACATAATAAGGGCAAAGGAAATTATGAAGTTCCCTACCCCTATTATAAAAACGGTAAAGTCAGGGAGATTTTCGTTCAAAAAATCTTTAAACAGCGATTTTCCCGCATCAACAAGAATGGATACCAGCATTAAAAATCCCAGGATAAGTATCAGTCCGAAAGAGATAAGCCGGTCGTATAAGGTTCTCAGAAGATTATTCTTTGGCTTTGTTCGAATTCTCCATATGTAATTCAGCGACGTTTGCATTACACTGAAAAAAGTGGTGGATATAAAAATGAACAAGACGAATCCAACGATGGTACCGATAACGCTTGTTCGTGTGTCCTGGAAATTTTCTACAATATTCCGGATGTACTGTGTACCTTTTTCCCCAAGAAACTGATCTATTTCAGCAAAAAGTTTCGCCTGCATTTGTTCCTGCCCAAGCAATATTCCTGCAACAGATATAATGATAATTATTAAAGGAGCCATGGCAAAAATAGCAAAAAAGGCCGTGGTACCTGCTAACTGCATCGGATTATCCTGCTTGTATTTCTTGACTGCACGCTTTAATAATTCGAAGACCTGTTTGAATTTTTTTTTCATGACAGCAATATTTCATTCCTGTGTGTCGGTATCTCCGAAATATACAAAATTAATATCAATCTTACGCTCATTCTTAACCTTAACCTTAACCTTAACCAATATTTATATATACCGATTTTTCTTGATAACTTTTCACGAAGCATCCATCTAAACCCTATAATCCAGATATTGCAAACACATTATTCAGAAGCGGATATGCAGAAGCATGGGGCCGCGGGACCATTAAAATGATTAATGGTTGTGTTCGATTTGGCATCCCTTCACCGAATTATTTTATGAAATGTCAGGTTTTTGGGCGGAATTCACGAAAGATAAACTAAATGAAGAATACTTGAAATCACTTGATCTGAATGACAGGCAGCCAATAGGAATTGATTTTCTGAAAAACAATAAACGAATAACCAATCGTTCAATCCACCAAAATTAAATCCCTGCTTTTTCTTGAATTGTTTGAATCCGAAATTTTTTTCAAAAAATTTATTTTTCAGTATATTGACAAACAGGTGTTTGTGGATTTGTTCTTACTGTGTTGTTAAACAACGCTTTAAATTTTTTATAACCCTGCATTGTATGGTAATAAAAATTTGTTTTATTTTTGCACCGCGAAAAATAATATTGCTCTCAAAGCCATTTAGGCTCCTTGATGCGAGAACGCCTGATGGAGATTTTTGAATTCCAAAATTTGGTGACTTTAGTGACTTAATCTGTTCCCGTTATCGGAAACTCTCTCAAAAACGACAAAGTCGCTGTGTCTTTTCCAATGAACAGGATCTTTTCGCTAAAGCCATCGGGATCAAGGACAATGAGGGTCCAATAGTTCTAAGAATTGTCACTTTTGCATTATAAAGATAGTCCCCAAACATTCGGGAGCTGTCGATTAAACTGCACCTTTGAACAATTATTTTGAGTAAGTGTTGGTTGTTGAGTTCAACACAGACGGGGCTGGGTTGAAAAAATCGTTTCTGCCCGTTCGATTTTTGGGAATAAGAAATCATGAACAGGAAACCTGGTAGCAAATTCTGAAAAATTTGCTTAGGCAGAACAGTCCAAATAAATCTTTATACGGTAACCTATTTTCTATGGACATTATTTTTACCATTGTGATTGTCTTCCTCTTACTCAACATAGCCCTGGGGCTGATTCGGTTGTGGCGGGGACCAACGGTCGCGGATCGCTTGCTTACCACCCAACTGTTCGGCACCACAGGAATGGCCATTTTGTTAATACTGGCGGGTTATTTGAATGATCTTACTTTGCTGAATGTCGCTATTACCTTCAATGTACTGGCGATTTTATTGGTAATTGGTTTGGTCCAGGTCTGGAGAAACAAGAAAGGAGACACTCCATGATGATAAAAGAAGTAATCACTGTTATTTTTTTGGTAGTGGGTTGTTTCTTCTTTCTGGCTGGAACCCTTGGAGTACTTCGTTTTCCGGATTTGTTTTCCCGTCTTCATGCCCTTACCAAAGCGGACAATCTGGGGCTGGGCTTTATTGCTGCCGGAATGGCTCTGCATATCGGATCCCCTTGGGCAGCGCTGAAGATTTTCTCTATCTGGTTCTTCACGCTCCTGGCCAGTTCTACATCTTGTTATCTGATTGCCCGTTTTCAGAAAGAAAAGGACGAATCCAAGAATAGAAAGGAGGAAGAATGAGTATTTTGATTGACAGCATATTAGCCATCCTTGCTATTTACCTGGCCTTGCAGTGCTTGCTTGCACCGAGACTTATCCAAACCGTATTTCTTTTCTTTGCTTTTGGGCTGGCATTGGCGCTGGCATGGGTTCGATTGGGGGCTGTGGATGTGGCCATTACCGAAGCGGCTATTGCAGCCGGTTTTCTGGGAGTTTTGTTTCTTGATGCTTTAAGGGACTTTTCTCTTGCACCTTCTCATAAATGGGATAACC
>SKVR01000156.1 GCA_007129355.1 Bacteroidales bacterium
CCATAATGTAGTAATCTGCAAGCAGAAAAAGTGTCATTGCCCTGCCATGGTTGTAATCCAGCTTTTCTGATAACTCCAGGGCTTCATTAAGATAAGATATATATTCTGCTGCCGGTACTTTGGCTTTGTTCAGACTATAGGAGAGTTCGCAAAGTATATGAACCTTATTTCGGCCTTCGGCAGTCTTCAGCAATGCCTTAAGACTGTCAGTGTGAGTTATGGGATTATACCAGGAAAGGGTATTGTCGGGAATACCAAGCACAGAATCTTCCTGCCCGGCTGATACCAGGGGCAAAATGAAAAACAGTCCCATAAAGATGAATCTGGTCATCCCATCCGGTTTAAATGTTTGTCAATCTTTCAAGAATAGCGAGCAATTCTTCGCGTTTGCGGGAGGCAACGGGTATTTTTATATTTCCTTCAAGTACCACCGATCCCCCTACGGCCCGTTCAAATCTTGTGATCTGCTTCATATTGATCAGGTAACTTTTATGTATCCTGAAAAATCCGCTGTCGGAAAGCAGATCTTCATATTCTTTCAATGTTGCAGATACCGTGATCTGTTTATGGTCGGAAAGGTGAAATCGGGTATAGTTATTATCAGACTGACAATAGATAATATCCTGCACCGGAACAAGATAAATATTGTCATGTGTTTTTATGATGATCTTCTTATGGTTTTTGTCGTCGGGTTGTATATACTTTAGCAGATTGGCGATCTGTGTATTAAAGTCATTTTGCATTATAGCGGCAGCTTTAGATGCAGCCCGGCACAATTCATCAGGATCTATGGGCTTTAAAAGATAATCAAGCGCATTGAACCGAAACGCCTTTATGGCATAATGATCGAAAGCGGTAATAAATATTATTTTGAAATTGATGGGCTGAAGGGCATCCAGAAGGTCAAACCCTGAACCATCATCCAGGTTAATATCGAGCAAAACCAATTCCGGCCCGTACTTTTTTACAGCTTCAACCCCGGTTTTTACGCCATCGGCATGTGCTATAACAGTCAGGTCAGGACAATACAGCTTTACCATTTTATCAATGTTCAGCCGCTGGTGTTCCTCGTCGTCTATGATGATCGTTCGAAGCATATGTTGCTTCCTTTTATCTGCTAAAATTATAAATATTTCTTTGAATTGCAATGATTAAAGAATTGTTTTAATCGATTGTAAGACGAATTCAGGAATTACTTTGTTCCTGTAATCCTTTTCAACCTGTATAACTTGTCAAAACGACTGCTAATTATCAGTCATTTACACGCTTCAACAGGCTCGGCGTCCAGCATACATCTGGCTTCTGAGACAGCTGCATGCATTTGATTTTCAATGGTATTTGCAGAGATATGGTATTAGTAGTTTGGATCATTATAATACTCTTCTAATTGGGAAGTTTCGTTTCAGCAAATGCATAGAAGTTATTTAAGTAAAAACTCCCCGGAAGTAAAACAGGTTTCCGGGGAGTTTCTTTTTTATGAATTCCTGAAATTAGTTTACAATAAACCTGCGGGTCATAACATGTGTTTTAACAAAAATATTCATATTATAAACTCCTGTTTCAAAGCTACTTATATCAAATGTGGTCGCTTGTCCTGCTGCAATATCCAACAGGTCTTTTTTAATGATCTGTCTTCCATTGATATCGTAAATTTCGATACGGACATTTTCAATACCAATTTCAAATCGTAAATTCAATTTATCCTTTGCAGGCACCGGGTATAAGATCAAATGCCTTTCATTGATTAATTCTGGTATGAAATTCTCTAAATCAAAGAATGTTCTGGCAACCTTATCTTCATTCATAATTAAAGTAACAACAGGATCAGTATACTCAACTCCATTGATTTCCCAATGGTCAAAAATGTAATTCTGACCTGGTTGTGCAGAAAGAGTAATTTCGGTGCCAGCTGCATAAGTGTAAACTCCAGCTGCAGGATTTATAGTTCCCACACCGTCATAATCGATATAGAGGCTATAATTTACGTTATCAACAAATATGGCTCTGACAATCTTATCAGAGTTGATTAAAACATTAATTTCCGATTCAAAATAGTCCATATCATCAACTACCCATTTTACGAAGACCCAGATGTCACTTGCAGGAGTGGCAGTAAGAGTAATAACTTCATCATAGGCATAATGATATTCACCCTCTTCAGGATCAGTTATGCCTTCTCCTTCAATAATTATAGTAAGCATATAACTGGGTAAATTTTCGAAGAAAGCAGTTACGACCTTGTCGGAATCCATTAAGAACTCAATTTCTTCATCTAAATATTCTTCTCCGTCAATTTCCCATTTAATAAAAATACTGACAGAGGTAGTTTGCGCTGTTAGGGTAACCATGGTATTTTTTTCAATCAAATGAATACCTTCTGCAGGACCAGTTTTACCGGTTCCTTCATGCACTATTTCAAGTTCATAAGTACTTGATTCCAAAATAACAGTAACTTCTTCATTGCCATCTACCTGAACGGATCCGGTTTCAGTATAATAACCTTCCCTTGAAACTTCCCAATCAAAGGTTCCTGATGTAAGATTATCAATGAGATATTGCCCTGCCGGATAAACTGTGCCATCAAATGTGATAATGGCATCAGTAATATCCTGATCATTTTCATCTTTAACAATGAAGCTTACAGAAAAGTCTTCCGGGATGAATACTGCAGTGATGGTTTTGTCATCATCTATGGTAAGAGTGACCGGGTTTTCGTTTCCGCTCAGGTCATCTTCCCACTCCACAAAGTAATAACCTGCAGCAGCAAGAGCTTCCAGTGTAATCTGACTTCCCTCTGCAAATATCATCGGTTGGGTGTATTCGTTGCCGTTAATATTTACAGTGCCTTCTCCTGAAACATTTATGGTCAGCAGGACATCAATTAATGTTTCATTAAATACAGCCTGAACAGTAACATCTTCGGCAATATGGAGATTATATGGATTATTGGTAACTATTGACCCGTTTATGAGCCAATGCTGGAATATCCAGTTCTCACCCGCAGATGCGCTCAGGTTTACAGTTTCACCGGCAGGAAAATCATAAGTTCCCGGCTCAGGCGAAACATTACCGTTTCCATCAGGCGCAAGCATGGTAAGGAACTGCTTGGCCAGATAGGTTCCGGTAATTTCAGTTTGTGCACCATGCGAAATATCGATGGGTTCAGGAGTATACCATGCATCTGCATCAATATCAGAGAATTCAACAGTATAATCTCCCGGTTCGAGTGGAAGTGCAACCTGACTGTTATACCAAATTTTACCATCGATGCTCCATTGCGCTCCGGCAGTCACAGCAGCCTGAGGTTGAATGGTTACAATCAGATCTGCCGGTACGATGGAAAACACTCCCGGTGTAAAGCTGATAGAATAATTTCTTCCCGCAGTAAGGGTTCCTTGTCGTATTGTATAGGTGCCAACAGCTTCGCCTGATTGCCGTTGTAACTGACCAGTAATAGCATCGCCACTCACCAGAGATCCGGCAGTTAAAGTCCAGGTAAGGGCCGGATCATCTTCGCCGAATTTTTTGGTTTTATCATCTGCCTTAATTGAGAGTTGACGCGGCGAAATGGTTGCAGTAGCATTTCCTGTTGTTGTTGCAAGGGTATAGTTATCCTGGTCGGTTCCGCCACTGATTGCTATGTTTGTGAATAAAACCTGCTTGTTGGTCCTTGCATTGGCGTTTTCAAAAGCATAGTTAAACGAAAAATTAAGAACATCGCCATCTATACGATCATCCTGAAATGCTCCTCCGGTGGCGTTAGTAGTGCCATCATAAACCTTGTTGTTGGCTGTGAAATTTGATAAAACAAGTTCTCTGGGGCTTATAGATGCAGTTACGTTAAAATCTTTTATTACGTATTTGTAAGCATCATCACCTGTTAATATCAGTTTAGAAATATTTACAGTTTTTTTGATCCCCGCATTTTTGTCTGAAAATTGAGCTACAACAGCACCCTGATCAATCGCCACATCATCGCCATCATCAATACCCTCCAAAGTACCCAATTTTGTTATGGTTGCGGAAGTATTTCCATCATAAGTTTTATCGGCAACTGTAAGACCCTCTATAGTTAATTCAATCTTGTCGGTAACGGTAAGTGTACCATTTATATAACTAATATTATAGTTGCCAAGACCGTTACCCATCGCGTTTGATGGAATAATGGAATAAGTCCCAACATCTGCCCCGGCAGGTGCACCTTCACTGGTAAGGGTTACTGAAGTAACCTTATCGATACTGTTATCAATAAGTCCTTCAGAAGTAAACTCAGTACCATCAAAAACAAACTCCTGGCCTACAGCTTTTGTCTGGTCATTTGCTGTAATGGTAAGAGACGTTTTGTTGATTGTAAGCGTAGCCTGCACTCTTTCACTTTCTATGTCATTGCTATCCACACTTACTGCCCATGCGATATAGGTACCTGCATTGGTGGCAGTGGGAATGGTGGTTATGCTGCCACCTTCAGCTGCATCATACCAGCGCAAGGTAAAACCGTCCGGAACGCTAGCCATAACAGTATATTCAGTTCCATCATAAGTTTCGGTAACATCCTTGACCAGGGGAGCCTGCGGAATGAAATTCGCTGTAAGTTCGACATCATCATCAGGCATGGTAACAGTTGTGGAAGCCTGCAGGGGATCATTCATATATTCCGTGTCGCCTGTCCATTTTGTGAAAATATAATTATCGTTTACGTTTGCGCTGATATTTACAGTTTCTTTTTCTTCATAAAAACCTGATCCAGCAGGTGAACCCCCTTCTGCAGGATTGGCTGTTAAGCTAAGTAAATAATATTCGAAATCTGAATCGAAAGTAAAAATAAACGGATTTTTTATTGAACCTATGGTTTGTTTATGTTCAAAGACAATAGCCTGATCCAGATCCTCAGTATCATCTTCATCGGCTAAGTAAGCTTCAAAATATATAATTTCACCTGAATACTGGTTTGATTTTATGGTAAGCCTAATTATACCTGCAATACCAGGGCTGTTACTCGGCGAAGCTACACCCCTGCATTTATCGTCTTCATCAAACCCTGCAACCATATCATTTCCGTTAGTCGAAAATGTACCATCTTCAAGCTGCAGTACAGCAATAATCTCCATGGAATATTCCATATTTGTTGGTGTTTCCCAGTCAGGTGGTCCTGAATAAACTACCAGACTGGTTAACATGAAAAACAAAAAAAGATGATTCTTTTTATATCTCAGAAGGCCGTGTATATATGTTTTCATAATTATTTGATTTTATTAAATTTCTTCTGATTTTTTAAAAGGATTTCCCGGAATTATGATATTGAAGTTACCACGAAAAAATCTATCAGAAGGCATTTTAATGTTATTTTAACATGTGTAGAAACTGTACTTTAGAACCTTAAGTACATCATTAAACATTTAATAACATTAGTGTTGTGTTGTTACTAGTGTTGCATTGTTATCCAATCATATGTCCTGAAACCATTTATTGATAAGCGTTGTAGAGTATTTTTAATTTTTTTGATTTCAGAGAAATTTCGATTTTTCCGACTTTTAAGTAATTGATAATCGACACGACTTTTTCAGATAATAAAAATAACGCTATAGTTGAGCATTCTCTTTTTCTCATCCCATGTTATTGTTTTATTTGCATGCAAGGTTTCCATATTGTATGCTTTGGTTAGAAATTCCGATTCACCGAAATTTTAAAAAGGATTTTTAAAGTACAAAGTTGGGTTTTTATGGTCGAATTGTATTACACAATTCAGGCAAAAAGTTACATAAAACTCACATTCTAACCACTTGGGGTATAATGTATAACCTTCGGGTTACCGGGCAAATAATTTTAATCCTGACTTTGTGTGAAAAAAGAAAGTTTCCATGATACCCTTTGCAAATCAATGAGCCTGGAAAAAGGATGCCTGAATTTCATAACAGGCATCCTTCTATATGGTCTGTTTTCGTATCCATGGGAAAATCCTGGCCTGAGTTTACTCAAGGTCAACAGCCTTGAAAATCTTTCTTATTGATTATTCGGTTTAAACTCATAGATGCTCTGCTACATTTCCTTTTTTAACAAAAATTAATAGCCTGATTCATCTCATTTATCTCACTTCAAAGCCCATTTTTTTAAAATCTTGTCGTTGATTCATGAAACCTGAGATATTAAATGGTTGTCAGAAAAGTTTTTCATAAGCTCCAAATAACCACATATGCATATATTTGGGCGGTTTTTAAGAAATCTTTCTTTCACTATTTAACTATTATGACTAATATGCTGTCAATACTAAAAACTCTTGTGCTATGCATTTTCCTTTGTTCTGGTAGTATGCATTCGCATTCACAAACGCATCGCCAGACCGGTCTGCGCGACAACACTCCGGAAATTTATGCATTTACCGGCGCACGCATAGTAACAAAGCCAGGAGTTATCATTGAAAATGCCACCCTGGTCATACGAAACGGCATAATTGAAGCTGTGGGGCAAAATATTATGATTCCCGATGATGCATGGGTCATTGACCTGGAAGGTAAGAACATTTATCCGGGTTTTATCGAAAGCTATTCGAATATAGGCATGCCCGATGCCAAAACCATTGCTAAATCGCAGGGAAAACTGCCGCAGGATGGCAGGCACTGGAATCCGCAGGTGAGAAGTCACTTTGGCAGTTCGCTGGCATACAGTTATGATGAGAAGAAGGCTGAACAACTCCGCGCCATGGGTTTTGTGGCTGCACATACCATGTCAGATACCGGTGTTTTCCGCGGAAGCGGAACAGTGGTAAAACTTGCGGAAGATATACCGTCGAAACAACTCATCAGAACCGATTTTTCGCAGGGACTATCCTTCAGCAGAACCACAGAACTGGACCGGGGTTACCCTACCTCTGTGATGGGCGCCATAGCCCTGATACGGCAAAGTTTTAATGATGCCGTTTGGTATGATCAGATCAAAAACGATCCTGCTTTGAAAAAAGAAGTAAATCCGTCCGTTGATATTCTTGCAGCTGCTTTAAAGAACAATACACCTTTTCTTATTGAAACTGCAGACGAACAATACCTGATGCGGGCTGCAAATATGGCAAAGGAGTTTTCGCTGAATCTCTGGGCTGCAGGAAGCGGTTTTGAATACCGCAGAGTTGACCAGGTGAAAAACTCCGGCGTATCACTCATCCTGCCACTCAACTTTCCAGAAAAACCTGATGTGCAAAAACCCGAGGAGAGCATTAATATTTCTCTCGAAAACCTGCGGCATTGGTACTTTGCACCGGAAAATCCGGCAACTATGAACCATTCAGGTGTTTCCTTTGCCATTACTGCATCGGGAGTTGATAAGCCCGATGATTTCCTGAAAAATTTAAGAATAGCAGTTAAAAGGGGATTACCCAAAGAAAAAGCACTGGAAGCACTTACTTTAATTCCTGCATCCAGACTCGGAATTGATCATCTTTACGGTAGCCTGAAAAAAGGCAAATCAGCTAGTTTTATCATCATCAATGGAGACATTTTTGATGACAAAACCAAAATTGAAGAGGTCTGGGTTGCAGGAAAGCAACATAAAATTGAAGACACCAAACGCCCGCTGGAAGGAAATTGGCTGACATCCGGCGGTTCTCTCGAAAATATGACCATTTCACTTCAATACAAAAATAACCGCCTGCAGGGCGAACTTCAGGACCAGCAAGAGGAAACCCTGGCAAAACTTGAGAATCTTAAAATTGAGGATGGCAGATTATCCTTCAGCATTCCGCGCGACACGATCTGGAGCGGTATGAGGCTTTCTGCTAATGTTTTGGATGGTGAAATGCTGGGGTTTGGAGAAACGGCATCAGGAAATGTTTTTAGCTGGAAGGCAGAAAAACAACCTGCTGAATCATCTGCCAGTGAAGAAAGAGAAAAGTCAGAACCATTGGAATCTCTTGATTTGCCTGTACTATATCCTTCCATGGAGTATGGTGTTAAAAGCATTCCCGAACAAGTGAAAACACTTTTGGTGCAAAACGCCACCATCTGGACTCAGGGTCCCGAAGGCATTCTGGAAAATGCAGATATGCTTGTACGTGATGGAAAAATTACACAGATTGGTCAAAATTTAACTGTTCCGGCAAATGCAATGGTCATTGATGCCGAAGGCCGGCATGTTACCCCGGGACTTGTTGACCCTCACCTGCACACCAGCATTGCCGGCGGAGTAAACGAAACGGGTGATGCCATAACATCTGAAACCCGGATTTCCGACGTAATTGATGCCAATAATGTTTGGCTATACCGCCTGCTGGCAGGTGGCCTCACCACTGCCAATCTGTTTCACGGATCTGCCAACCCCATTGGCGGACAAAGTGCTGTAATTAAAATGCGCTGGGGCGGCTTACCTGATGATCTGTGGATGCAGGATGCCATGCCCGGGCTAAAATTTGCCCTGGGAGAAAACGTTAAGCGCTCTCCGGGCCGATACCCCAATTCCCGCATGGGTACTGCACAGATTCTGGAAGATTTGTTCCTGGCAGCTTTGCAATATGAGAAAGACAAGGCTGCAAGTGAAGGCAGACGCAGGCGCGATGACAAACCTTTCCGCAAAGACCTGCAACTGGAGCCCATCCTTGAAGTGCTCCAGGGCAAAAGGCTGGCACATGTGCATGCTTATCGTCAGGATGAAATGCTGATGATCATGCGGCTGGCTGAAAAGTACGGCTTTACCGTGGCATCATTCGAACACACCGTGGAAGGCTATAAAATAGCCGATGAGCTTCGTGATCACGGCGCTGCGGCCATAATCTGGACCGACTGGTCATCATTTAAAGTAGAAGCCTATGATGGCATACATCAAAATGCCAGATTATTACTGGATGCCGGAGTACTTACCAGTCTGCATTCCGATAACACCCAGCTTGCCACCCGCATGAACTGGGAAGCAGGCAAACTGCTGCGCTCAGGAATCAATGAAGAGGATGCTATGAATTTGCTTACACTCAATCCGG
This sequence comes from Bacteroidales bacterium, assembly GCA_007129355.1. Lineage (GTDB taxonomy): Bacteria > Bacteroidota > Bacteroidia > Bacteroidales > UBA7960 > SKVR01. The sequence continues at coordinate 8,957 of SKVR01000156.1, forward strand.
CTAAGATTATCAGGCTCGATCACCGCATCGGTTCGCTGGAACCCGGCAAGGATGGCGATTTTGTGATCTGGAACGGGCATCCACTGTCATCCCTTACCACTGCTGACCAGACCTGGATAGAAGGAAGAAAATATTTTGATAAGGAAGACGATCAGGAATTACAGCAGCAGGTGAAAAAAGAAAGAGCCTTAATCATTCGGCAAATTATTGACAGTAAGCAAATAACAAGTTCTGATTGAATAAAAACTTTAAACAGAGAATAATGGAATCAAAATATATTCAGAAGATTCGGCAAAAAGTGAAATTTTTTCTCTTTACTGTCTTATTTGCCGGAATACCGGCCAGTGTTTTTGCACAAATTCCCGCACCTGATCAGTCACGGCCCATTTTACTAAGAGGAGCCACCATCCATACCCAAACCGGACCAACCATTGAAAACGGAATGATATTGATGGAAAACGGAAAGATCAGTGCTATAGGAAATGATCTTGAAGTTCCGGAGAATGCCATTGTGAAAGACCTTGATGGCAAGCATATTTATCCAGCCCTGATACACGGACGAAACCTGATGGGACTTACCGAGATCGGCCAGGTGCAGGTAACATCCGATTTCAGTGAACTGGGTACCATCAATCCCAATGTAAGGGCCGAAACCGCATATCATTCAGCAAGTACCCAGATTGGTGTGGCTGCTGCCAGTGGCATAGGGGTTACGGTTACCACTCCATCTGGCGGATTGATCTCCGGATTATCGGCAGCTATGTTTACTGATGGCTGGACATGGGATCAGATGATACTGAAAGCCCCTGTGGGACTGATCGTTAACTGGCCCAATATACTTAACAACAAAAATCTGAGCGAACAGCTTAAGGAACTTCAGGAAGCATTTGACAAGGCCCGCAGGTACCACCATGTGCGCAATGCATCCAATGATCATCCCATTGATGTTCGCTGGGAAGCCATGCGATCTGTTTTCGACAGGGAACTGCCCATATTTATCCAGGCCAATGAGATCAGCCAGATACAAGCCGCCATAAGCTGGGCAGAAAAGGAAAACATCCGTATGGTGCTCACTGGCGCCAGGGATGCCGGCTACATTGCTGAACAACTAGCTGAGAAAAATATTCCCGTAATGGTCGGCGGAGTAATTGGCGGACCAGCAAGGCAGTGGGAGTATTATGGTGAAGCTTATTCAGTTCCCGCAAAACTTTACCGCGCAGGAGTGAATTTTTTCATTGCCGGCGATATGGGTGCAGCTTCCGCATACCGACTCCCCCATCATGCCGCGGCAGCAGTGGCATTCGGTTTACCAGAAAATGAAGCCATAAAAGCAATTACCCTTTATGCAGCTCAAATACTCGGACTGGATGAATACATGGGAAGCATTGATCCCGGCAAAGATGCAAGCATCATTGTTACCAACGGCAACCCGCTTGAATTTTCTACCCAGGTTGAAAAAATGTACCTTCAGGGAAGAGAAATTGACCTGAACAGCAAGCACCAGCAGCTATTTGAGAAATATCAGATAAAGCAGGAACAGATGAGGTGATTTCCGGAAGCTTCCAATTCCTTCGGAAGTTGGAAGTTCCTAC
>SKVR01000161.1 GCA_007129355.1 Bacteroidales bacterium
ACCACAAAAGTATATACTATACTTACCCCACTTTCGCGCAAAGCAGTAATTACTGCATGCTTGATATTGGCATTATTAAGAGCCAGTTCCTGTTTGAATTTGGCAAGGAAGTGAATGGAATTGTCAACTGATATTCCAAGGGCAATGCTAAAAACAAGAATAGTGGAAGGTTTTATGGGAACACCCAGATAGCCCATGAGTGCAGCTGTAAGTAACTGGGGGAAAAGATTTGCAATAAGTGAAATAAGAATCATCCTTGCATGATTAAATAACAATGCCATAAGCAAAGAAATGATCACGATGGCAAAAACAAGGCTTGTAAGCAGGTTTTTGATGAGATACCCCGAACCTTTAAGAAACACCACACTTGCTCCGGTCATATATACGCGGGTTGTTTCCGGATTAAAAAGGGAGTCAATAACAGGTTGAATGTCATCCTGCAATTGTTGTATCTGCCTGGTGCCTATATTGGCCATCTGCACACTTACCCTTGTTTTCTGCATGGCGCTATCAACCAGTCCGCTTACAACTGACTCACTCATTTGATTACCAGATGGCAGATATGACATAATGAAATTACGCTCATGGTTATTGGGAAGTTCGTACATCTGCGGATTGCCACGGTAAAATGCCTGTTTGGCAAACTTCATCATTTCGGCAATTGACAATGGGCGCGACAGTTCGGGGTGTTTTGCCAATTCCTGCTGAAGACTCTCAATGGAGGCAAGCACACGGGGATGCATAACACCACTGGTGCTTTGGGTTTCAATAATAATTTCAAGCGGCAGTATGCCGTTTATATTTCTCTCAAAAAAACCCAGATCCTGGTATATGGGATCGCGATGGGGTATATCATCAACTACACTTCCAGATGTATGAAGCTTGCTTATGCCATATATACCCAGCACAAACAATATACTGAAAACGGTATAAACTCTGGCTCTTTTAAAAATTACCGTATTAACCACTCTTTTTATGGAGTTACGGATAAACTGATTATCAAGATGGCTGATGTGTCTTACCTTCGGTGGCGCCAGATAGCTGAAAAATATGGGAATCAGAAACAGGGTGAGCAGAAAAACAAAAAGAATATTCAGTGCAGCCACAATTCCGAATTCAACAAGAATTGCATTTCCTGTTATGATGAAAGTTGCAAAACCCACAGCAGTAGTGGCATTGGTAAGCATGGTAGCCTTTCCTATCCGCTGAACCACGCGCACAAGTGCTTTGATTTTATTGCCATGGCTCTTGTACTCCTGATGGTATTTATTGAGAAGAAAGATACAGTTTTCCACCCCTATAATGATGAGCAATGGGGGTAAAATGCCTGTAAGAATGGTAATTTCATAACCCAGTAAGGATATGAGGCCCAGAGCCCATATCACACTGATAATAACAATAAGCATTGAAAAGAAAACCGCTTTTAAACTTCTGAAAAATGCAAGCAGTGCCAGTGATGCAATAATGAGTGCAAGAATGATGAAGAGTTTTAGCTCCGATTCTATTTTTTCGGCAGTACGTGTACGGATGTAGGGCAGACCACTGTAATAAACCTTTATTTCTGCTTCATTCTCAAAAGCAGAAACAGTTTTATATATCCTGTCGATAAGGCCAACCCTTGCTTTAGTGTTGAGTATATCCCGATCAAGCGACACAACAGTCATTATGGCCTTTGTTTCTGGATTAAAAAGCAGATTTTCGTAAAATCTGAGCTCAAAAACTTTTTGAACAAGACTATCGAGTTCTGTCTGAGACCGGGGCCTGCCTGGAAAAACCGGCTTAAATTCAAATTCTCTTGCTTCGTCATCCCTGATGATTTGCGGAATGTTGGAAATGCCTGTTACTTCCGTTACACCTTCAATCTTTCGCAGACTGTCCATGATATTGATCCAGGTGTTGAAATTTTCCAGCAAAAAAAATCTTTCATCCTGAATTCCGAGAAAAACCACGTTACCATCTTCGCCAAAAGTTTCTCTGAACTCATTATATTGTTCAAATACAGGATCAGATTCGGGAAGCATTTGTGCCAGTTCGTATGACATTTGCACCCGGGTGGCACTCCAGGCCATAAATAACGTAACCGAGAAGATAGTGATAATAATTGCCAGACGGTAACGGAGGATAAACCTTACGAGCAGTTCCCACATAAATTTTTTAGCGTATTTGCATCAGAAAGCAGCCAATTCTGCCAGAGACATTATTCCCCTGAATATAATTCTTATTACAGACTTAAAACAGGCTGCAAAGGTAATAAAATTGAAAGGACCCAAGGGATTTAAAGATGCAAAATATCCTTTAAAAAGTTCCTGAATAATTTCACAATTCAGGAATTACAAAATCCATACTTTCATCAGAATACCATCTTTCTTCCATCGTATCAAGCTCATAGAATCTGATAAGAATGTCATTGCTCAAAACAGCAACGATTCCCGGCTCGAAAGATAAAACAGCCTGGGTATTTTCGGGTAAAACAAGTATCATATTTTCAGCCATCACCCAGTTACCGTCATCGGAAAGTTGAAATACTCCCAGCTTATTATCTTTAACAATGCCAATTTCCATGTCGCCAAGCATGATGTAGTCATCGCTGTTTGGCGGAATAACAAACTCTGCTGTTTCATCTTTTATCCATCGGCCACTTTCGTCGATATAGTAAAAGCTCAGCAAACCGTTGATCTCTTCCACTACGATCTGACCCACATCCCAGGGCATCCGCATGGTTGATATGCGTTCATAATTTCGCGGAAGAACAAACATTACATCATCGTCACGCGTCCACTGATGCTCAGCATCAAGATAATAGAAATACATTACCCTATCTTGCACCACACCAACAAAGCCCATCCCTAAAGCTAAAACTCCCTGTGTGTTCTCAGGTATTTCAAATTGAGAAACTTTATCAAGTATCCATCTGTGACTTTCATTTAAATAATATACAAAAATCTGCTTTTCCTGGATAATGCCGATTGTACCAAGGCCTGGTGCCATAATTTTCTGTGAAACAGGGTTGTGAGCCTGCTCGATATTTATAACTGAGGGCTGTTTTTTGCAACCGACACCAATGAGCAGGTTTACCAAAATTACCAGTGAGAGAAGCTTAAAGGAAGACATTATGAATTAAATTAAATGAAATGAAATGACACTAATTTGAATGTCGTAAAGATATTAAAAACTTTTGGTAACTATTCCCGCAAAAAAAAGACCGGAGTTACCCGGCCTTTTTTGCTCACACCTTTGTGAGAAGAAAATTGAAGAAAATTACAAAAAACGAAGGATCAGAGATTTTTGTCTGGTTTTATTGTTTTCAACTGCTGGTGTGAGAGTTTACCGTATGATCGTTATTTTGTGTAACTGATTGAAATTATTTCGTCTGATGTTCAGGAAGTAAACTCCTGGCGAAAGGAATGATACATCCAGGGTTTCTTTTAAAATTCCACCATCGGTCATCCTTCCCGAGAATACCATATTACCCCTTACATCTATAATTTCCATATATATTCTTTCAAATACCAAATCAGCACTGAATTCAATGGTAACACGATCTCTAGCAGGGTTGGGATATACTTTGGAAGTAAATGGTTCATTCAGACCATGTATATGGGTATAGAGCCCCACGTATGTAGTATCAGAGCCTGTACAACCATAGATGTCCTCAACTAAAACCCATTTCCACCCAATTTCAGATACATGATAAGTTTGTCCGGGCTGCTCATTATGCCATGTATAGGACATAAAACCTGCACCCGCATCCAGAACTACTGTATCAGGACGGCTTGTATAAATATCTGAACCAAGATCTACAATGGGAATTCCGGCATGTTCAACGGAAGTTACCAGAACATCCGTTTCAGATACTGCATTTGGGGTAACCACAAGGGCAGTAAACTCATATACTCCTTGCTGCGAAAGTTCTGCAACTGAATTGAATGTAAATGTATGGAAGGTATTCTTTTCCCAGGTTTGATTCAGCACAAACTCTTCCTGAATGCTTTCATTATTTCCTATATCATAACCTAGCTCGATAATACTTCCTTCTGGAAAATCGTCATAACCTTCATTGAATACCTTTACTATTACCGGCTCTTCGGCTGACAAGATACAATTGCTTGCCGGAGCTATAATTGAATCGAGTTCAAGGTTATAGGTTACAACCATAACGGTATCGGAATTTGAACAGCCCTGCTGATCGGTAACCGTAACAGTATACATGGCAGAGTTAAGAGCTTCAACATGGAAAGAAGGTTCAACTGAACCATCCTGCCAGATATAGCTTTCAAAGTTTCCACCCGTTGTAAGAACCACACTTTGCGGATCAGTAGTGTAAATATCTTCTCCAAGATAAGGCAGCGGCAGATCATAAATAAATACATCCCGTGTAAGGGTATTATTTTCTTCCATCTCATCGCCGGTAAAATTAACAGATGCTGTTACGGGTATGTAACCCGGATTGAATATATGAACAGGCTGAGTGAATGTATACTGGATTACATCTCCTGGGTTTATTAATTCCGTAACAGTCAAATATTCATGTACTTCTGAACCACCGTCAAAAACATAACTCATTGAAAGCTGTGTTCCCGGTATAATCTGAGAGTTCCCGGTATTTTTAACTACAACGCTTACCTGATGATCTTCACCACCGGCACAAACCGAATCAGGCGAAAGAATTTCATGCATGGCCACGTCGAATAGCTCAGGTAAAACATAAGTTTGCGCTTTAGAGGTGCAGCCGAACTCATTGCTTACCTCTACCCAGTATTCTCCCCAGGTTTGTACATCGTAAGTTTCAGCAGAACTGTCATCCTGCCACAGGTAAGCATAATAGCCTGAGCCTGGTTCAAGTGTAATTGTTTCAGGGAAATCAGTTACGATGTAAGGAGGCAGAGATATGGCCGGGAAACCGTGCACATAGATGGTAAATTCAAGGGTATCGTTGGCAGTATTGGCATCCCTGTAGCGCTGATAGATCTGAAAATCGTAAGATTGCGGGATCTCCATGTTAATCATGGCATTGAACCAAAACTCCAGTTCCTGACCGGCAGACCAGCTTTGAGCAAGTACCAGGGTATCTTCGCTAAGAACTACTCCATCGTACCTTAAAATAAGCGGAAATTCTCTGCCCACATCGAAAGTCTCGGGACCATGGTTTAACAGCCTCACTCCAATGGGTTCATTATCGCTTGCTCCACAGGCCTCCTGTGGCTCAAAAATTTCCACAATTTCAATATCATAGGTAAGGACATACACACTGTCGATGCCCTGACAACCATAAGGATCTGTAACTATAACATGATACCAGTCAGACCAGGTATTGTCTGGCACAAAGAACTGATCTGTTGAACCATCCTGCCATAAATATTCAGAAAATTCGGCACCGGCATCCAGGGTTAAAAGATGAGGTTCGTTAGTGTATATAGTATCTCCAATGAAAGGTTGCGGAAAACCTGTATTGAATACGCTGTAAAAAAGCACATTATTGGCCGGGTCAGCATCCTGGTAGCTATGAACGATTCTGAAAATGTATTCATTTACTTCAGAAAAATCAAAAGGATTAAAGAAAGTAAGTGATGCTATTTCTGAGGGTGCCAGGTCGGTTGCAAGGGTTAGAATTCCCTGATCATGTACCTCTTCGTTGTAAAAAATCTGAAGGGGTATCTGCGTTCCTGCTGCAATTATATCAGGTCCGGCATTCCTAACTTCCACCTCTATCATTTCATTATCAGACAATTCGCAGTTACTCAAGGGCTGACTTATTCTATATACTTCCAGATCTCTGGCAATAACTTCCAGACTGTCAGATACCTGACATCCATTAAAGTCAGTAACCCAAGCTGTATAATATTCAGAATGAACGGAAGTTACCTGGAAGGTTTGTTCATCTGAGCCATCCTGCCAGAGATAATATTGAAATACTTCGCCTGCATCGAGTAAAAGTGTATCCGGCATGGTGGTGTAGATATCATTACCCAGACTGAATTCGGGATAACCAAATACGGTAACCACGCTACTCAGGGTGTCATTATGGCTTCCGGGATTATAAAAATCGTTGTCACCCGGCAGAAGGGTATATGCAGTTATTTGATAATCCTGTTCAGCAGACATATCTAAATGAATGCTAAAAGTATAATTCACAGCAGCACCAGGTAAAAGTTCCTGCTGAAGGATCAACGTTTCATAAACCGGATCCAGGGTATCCACATCAAGTCCAACGGGAATCTCCATTCCACTCTCCAGTGCATTAAGACCCAAATTACCTACACTAATGGTTACATTCTGCTCTGTGCCAAGTTCGCAAGTACTTACAGGATCAACAATTGCGGTTACTCCAACATCGTGGGGCGATTCATAAATACTTACCCTGTCGAACCCTGCACCTTCCCAGGTATGGGTTTGCTCGCCAAAATCCTGTGAAGCAAAAATCATTCTGAATTTTACCCTTTCTTCCTGCGCAATGGCAGGCTCCAGAACAGCTCTTACGCGCTTCCACTCCTGAGAATTACCATGCCAGCCCAGCGGACTTCCAAAACTTGTTACAAGCATCTGGACATCATCTTCAGATGAATACCAGTTCCATGCAAATTCATCAGAAAGTATGGTAAGATCTTCCCATGAAATACCTTCATCAAGAGAATATTGAAAACTCAGCCCGTCCATATTTTCAGGTGTGTGAGTATTGAGATAAAACTCTAAGACAGGGGTTTCTGTTTCGGAAAAATTGAAGCAGGGACTTTCAAGCCATGAAGCTTCCATCGAGTTGTAAGAACCATTTGGGTTAGTCCCCCATGCTTTATTACCTTCCTGTGTATTATAAATTACTTCGCCCTGTAAAGCAGCCCACTGCCATGAGCTGTTTTCTCCGTAGGCAGTCCAAAGCCCATCAGATGCATTAAAGTTTTCGGTGTAGGGTGGTATGATGAGAGGAACAGAAAAGATAGAATGGCCGATACCATCATTTTCATAATCCTGATCAAGTTCCCAGAAGGTTTTTACCTTAATGTTATTGTATCTTCCGGGTACTGAGAAATCAGCTTTGGGGGTAAAAACATGAGTAATGCTTCCTTCAACCGGTATTTCCTGGTAAAGTGTATCCATATGCCAGGTAATGCCTCCATCGAGAGAAAATCCAAGAGGAATGGGGTCTGAAACCTCCCAGGCACCATAGTTATTAACAACCACGGTAACAGTTTCACTATCACTCATCCCACATCCTTCATCAGGACCAATCCATTCCGAAACGCCAACATCGTGGGTTATAAACTCACCGGTAACCACCAGGTTGTCGATATTCCAGCCGCTGTAATTATTGGTAGCATCGGTAGGCCCTATGGAAAACCGTATCATTACAGAATCTTTCCTGTTGGCCTGGGGCAGAGTATAACTTACCTGCGACCAGTCTGGGGTGGTCATAAAATTGGTGTTTTGCCAGATTCTCGTCCAGGTCTGACCTCCGTCTGATGAAATATGGATATTGGCTTTATCTGTAAACTCGACATTAAGCCAGCGATGGAATGTAAGCGTTATATCCTTGTAATAGTAACAATCTAATAATGGACTAATGGCAGCAAATTCAGCCGTATCAAGCCCGGGTTCATAATCTCCGGGGAAATCTCCGAGCCCCGTAAGGTCAGAGCCAAGCACGTTTTCTCCAATGTAGGCATAGCCAGCACCCGGATACCCATTAGAGCCCCCGAGTCCTTGCGGAACATCGATTTCAAATTCGCCGGTAAGGGCCCAGCCTTTATCGGTATCAAAATCGTCGTAAAAAATGGTCTGATATATTTCACGCTCCCCGGGAGGGTTTTGATCTTCAAGGAGCTCAAAATCGACATTCACAGCGATCCCGCCAGCCGGAATATAGGCATCTCCGAAATTGCCATGGGTAGCTTCATCATGAATATCGTAAGTAAGCCACAAGTAGGAGTATCCGGTAGGGATGTCAAAACTCAGATTGTCAAAACTCACAACTCCATTCTCAAAACCATTGGAAACGGCAATCAGATTGTTGGAATTAAATACTTCATCCGGGGTCCAGAATAATTTAACATTTTCAATATCGTTATCATCTGTATTGAGTGAATGAGCTGTATATTGCTGCAACAACAGGTCGCCTGTATTTCCGGTAACGCGTAAACGTGAACGGAGAATGAGGTTATTGATACTACCTGTAGGCATAAAATCATACGATGCCTGGTCTGTTGTAAAATTGTTAAGTTCTTTTGGGATATGGCCTGTTTCAACAATTCTGAATTCATCAACACATACCCCTGAACCGTGCCCGTTGATACCTTCCAGTGCAATGTAAAACCTGTCGGTTTCATGATCTTCAAGTGAAATGGAACGATGAAGCCATGTGGGTACTTCGTTATTATATTGTCTGAGCGGAAGCCATTCACCTGTATCTCCCTTACGGTAAGAAATTACCAGGCGATCCTGCCCTTCTCCCCAGCCTACCTGCGCATGATAAAATGTAAGTACCGGATTCACAATAAACTCCAGATCAATGGGTGCGGTAATCAAACGAGTAACATGATCCTGCCCCTGCCACTGAAACACCAGGTTTTTATCTCCTACAGCTGCTGTATCGGGCTCTCCAATTGTGGGCGGGTTTCCCGGAGCAATTACCCCGGCACCGGTTCTAATATCCCAATGTACATTGAACCCATCCGGACTATAAACAATTTGTTGCGACCATAAATGGGGCATTCCACTCTCAAAATCTTCATGAACTATCACAGGGAAGGCATCATCTTCGCGTAATTGCCCTATATCATTTTCAAAATCATCCCGGGCCGGTTCTTGAGAATTTGCATGTAATGCGATACTTATAAATAAAAGAAATAAAGCTGTGTATTGTAAAAATTTTACCATAACGTTTCCTTCGATAATTGTTTGATGTAATGACAGTTTTCTTCATTGATAAAAGTATGGACTTAACTATCGCGAAGGTTAAGCGTTTCTTTGTGGTTTTAATACGTAAAAATACCGGAAGAAAACACCTGTTAGATGGTTTATGAGTTGATGGGTTTATGGGTTGCTGTTATTTCACCCCTTTCATGGGTTCTCCGTTAACTATTGAATTCTCGGGGAAAAGATCCTTTGTTGATTTAAAAGAGAAAAGTTCATAGCATGTAGTTATAAAAATCATAAAATCAGGCAAAACAAATGTTGATTTCTACCAAACGTCAGATCTCTACATGCCTTTTTTCATTATGACTTAAAAAGGCAGCTTCAATAATTTGGGTTACCATAGCTGACTCGCCTGGATTCACTGCCAACTTTTCGCCATGCCTGAGAGCACGGTATATATTAGTATAAAAAGCAGTATAATCACCCGGAAGTGTGGCGATTTTCTCTTTTATATTCTTCCCGTTCAGAGTTGTGTGGAGCAAACCGAACTCACTTTCAGGCTCTTCACCCCACCCTTTGGAACCAGGAGCAGCACCTTTTTTCAGCGCCTCTTCCTGGGGATCAATGCCCCATTTTAAGAAAGAACCTTCGGTACCATGCAGTGCATACCGGGGGCCCGGCTCACGCACAAGATAGCTGGCGGCCAAACTAACCCTTACATGCGGATAATGAAGCCACAGCTCAAACGTATCATCGATGCTGCTTTGGCTGCGCAAGGCCCGTATATCAGCTGTTACAGCGTCTGGTTTTCCAAAAAGCACCAACACCTGGTCAATTAAATGAGAGCCCAGATTAAATAACGTACCGGTTCCGGTGTGAGCATTTTCTTTCCAGGTATCTGGTTGAATAAAATTCCGGTAGCGATCGAAATGCGCCTCATAGGAAACCAGCCGGCCAAGCAATTTTTCACTTATTACCTTTTTAACTGTTAAAAAATCGCCATCCCAGCGCCTGTTTTGAAATACACTGAGCAATAAGTTCTTCTTTTCTGCCAGTTCCATTAACTCCAGTGCCTCAGAGTATTTTTGTGTAAAAGGTTTCTCTACAACTACATGCTTATTATACTCAAGTGCTTGTTTACACAAGTCATAGTGGGTATGATCAGGTGTGTTCACTATGATCAGTTCAATGGAGTCGTCTTTGCAAAGTTCATCGAAATGCCTGACAACCTGAATATTTGGATATTTTTTGACAGATTCATTTTTGGTCCTTTCCAGTACTTTTGACAGCTCAAAGCATTTATCAGCATGAAGCAAAGGACCATGAAATACAAGACCCGACATACCAAAAGAGGCAAGAGCAGTTTTAATGGGTTTACAGGAAGAGTTCATAATCTTTATTATTCAGGATGCTCAAAAAGCTTAGGCCATTTATCAAAAACCAAATAATCCGGGGAGCCACAGACTTAGTTTGGGCAGATAGGTTACCAGCATCAACACCACGATCATGGCTATAAACAGCGGAATAAGCGGTTTGATAACTTTTTGTATATCAATTTTTGCCACACTACAGCCAATAAATAATACAGAACCT
>SKVR01000251.1 GCA_007129355.1 Bacteroidales bacterium
AAACATTCTTTTGACCCGAAACCACGATAAAACCTCGCAAGATTTTTATCTTCAGAGCCTTCAAAGTCAAGTGTAATATTTTTCTCAGAATAATCCTGAATGTATTGGTTTATAATTGCTGTCATTGCCCCGTTTTTTCTTGCTTCAGGGGTACTGCCCGAGAAAATTAGAATAGATTTTTTATGTGAATGAAAGAATACTACGCCTGCACAAAAATTGTTTTGCTCAGTGTATGCATTGTAAACCATTGCATTTCCCCTGTGAATACCCGAATAAATCAGGTGCTTCAACATCAGATATTCAGGGTTGTTCAGGTTTTTGATTCTTTTCCCTCTGTAGGTTCTGAAAGTATGTATAATTTCATCAGGGGATGAACTCCTGGTAACAAAAATTTTTGATTTTTCTGCTTTTTTTAAATTCCTGCGCGTATTCTCAGAATAATTTTGCCTGATGTTATCATAAGGAGATATGAGATCCAGCTCAAAGGTTGGCCTTTCTCTTAAACGGTACAAATCTGAAGATTCTATTTTGTTATAAGTATTCAGATTGTAGTTTACAAATCGAAATTTACCGGGGATATGGATTAAAAATTCATTTACCATTTCCTGGCTGATGGGCTGTGGTGAGAATACTCCCAGTTGTTGTACAAAAAAAGGTTGAAAAACATAACTGATGCCAGCCTTTTTGCGATGGGGTAGTGGCATTACAGCTTCATAGTTCCCCATAATGAGAGCATCCCATCCTGGAGAAACCTGGTCAAGATAATATGAGTATGGATAAATGATTCCGTTGATGCAGTTTTCAATACACTCATCCCATTTTTCAAAATCAATTTCACTATGCGGAAAATAATAAATCATTTCAGTTTTCTTGAATTAAAAATTCTGATCATTCTGCCGGTTCATTTCTCTTTGTCGCCTCTTCAATTAAATACATATAAACATCTTTCCATCCCTCCCAGATACCATTATTACTTAGCGCATCATTGTGCCAAAGACTGATAAAGGTACCTTCAACTTTTTTTATCGTGTCGATAAGAGTTTTTATTTTATTGCGTGCCTGCATTGTATCCAGTTTCATATAATTCATGAGAGTGGAATCCATAACAGCCAAAGGATAAACTTTTAAGCGGGTTTCCGTTTCTTCGGTCAGGTTGAAAAAATGAAACGGAGTGCAGGTGCCGGCTCTGAATCCTGTATGAGATGCAAATCCCATGGAGTAATCACTCATAATGTTATACCGTATGAGGCTCAGGTAGGTTTGCGGCAAACTGATCTTAAGATAATGCTGTCTGCTTTTTTCTATGTTGCTGTTTGAAATACCAGACAAGGTTTTGATTTCTTCAAGCAACCTGTCTTTTTTATAATGTGATGCAAAGGATGGATGAATCCCTGTTTCCGCATAATCTCCCAGCTTCTTAATAAGATAGAAAAAATGTTTGGAATAGATGGAAATGTTTTTGTCTTTGGGTCCGTAGCGTGCCGACAGGAAAAAATATACCGGATTAAGTTTAAATTTTTTTTGAAGCCAGAGTTGAAACTCATAGGTATCGAAGGGGTCATGCATCTTACCTGTTAATACCTTGATGCGGTCCTTTAAATTTTTGAAATCAAAGGTCAGAATATCTTTCATTATGGCCAGCGTATTTCGGGAAAGTCCTCTGCCTTTATATGCATAAGCTATATCAATATCGTAAGTTGGGATAAAAGTAAATTTTCTTGCTGACTGATCTGGCAGGTTAAATTTTTCAGAAAGTTTGTTTTTAAGGTCAAGTGTATGAATATCAATCAGTGGCACATCCAGGAAGCCATTTTGATAAGCAAAACTCTGGTCAGCTTCAAACCTTCCATACCGGTCTTCCAGGAAGGGAAGATATTCTTCATACCTGCTAACAAGAAAAAATGACGATGCAAAAAGGTCATATCCCAGGTCGCAGTTATGATTACTTTCGTTAGGGAAGAGAACAGGGTATGAATCATGAATTCTCATTCGGGGCGTAAATTCCCTGATACCTTTTTCAGTAAGAAATCCTGAAGGGTGAATTTTTACAGAATCGCCAGGAACGTTTTTGTCAGAATAATTTATTTTTGCTCCTTTAAAATTAATGAAGTCGTCATTTGATGATGTTACGGCATAATCAAAACCGCAAATTTCTCCAATCAAAAACTTAACGATATACTGTATCCGGTTGGTTACTCTGGGAGTATATATCAGAACCATCTTATGGTATACTTAATTTTCGATAAAGATAAAACATATTTTCAGAGTAAACCTTCGTCGGCAAAGCTAAAATAGCTATCGTTTCCAATTATGATATGATCAAGTACGGGTAAATCAAGAAACAGACCTGCACTTTTGCATTTCTGGGTTATTTCATTGTCTTTATTGCTTGGAGTTAGATTGCCACTGGGGTGGTTATGGCATAATATTACCGATGCTGCATTATCCTCGAGGGCGAGTTTAAATATTTTCTTGGGGTCGGCTACTGTGCCGGCCAGGCTTCCTTCACTTATTCTTAGGGTTCTTTTTACTATGTTTCCCCTGTTGAGTGTTATAATCCAAAATTCTTCATAATTATTATCACTAAGAAGGGGATGCATGATTTCGAATGCATCTCTGCTGGAAAGAATTTTTCTTCTTTGCAGGCTGTCTTTAAGTCTCCTTCTGCGTCCGATTTCAAGGGCGGCAGCAA
>SKVR01000146.1 GCA_007129355.1 Bacteroidales bacterium
CTTCTTTGTATGAGTTAATGATGATGGCATGGGGTTTTACAAGCTGAGCCACGATAAGTGTCAAAGGATAATTATCATTAAGGATAATGTCATCCGTGGAAACAGAGTCATTTTCATTGATGATGGGGATAATTCCCTTCTCAAGCAGTTTGTTAAGTGTCATGCGTGCATTTTTGTTGCGCACCGGGATACTCAAAACATCACGCGTTATCAATACCTGGGCCACGATCTGGTCAAAGCTGTCGAAAAACATCTGGTAATACCTTATCAGATCAGCCTGACCAATGGCTGCAATAGCCTGTTTGGCAATGAGCTCGGTGGGAGGTTCAGGCAAACCCATTTTGGCGGTACCCAGCATAATAGCACCTGATGATACCATAAGAACCTGAAAACCTGCATTGCGCATATTGGTGCATACCATGACAAGATGTTCCATTTTTTGCAGGCTAAGATTTCCCTGCTCATCAAAAAAGGTATCAATCTCAATTCTGAAAATGATCCTGTAGTTGTTTTCCATAAATAATGGTAATGGTAAGTTTGGTTATTGGCCTGGCAACAAGTTGCTCAGTGCCGTTTCTGATTTCATAAAATTAAACTGGCACATAACACCATTTAGTTTTTGCTCGATCATGTCATTGCATAGATTCCCGATACTGCCTTCATGTTTGTGACTGATCTTTTTTTCGGGTTTGAAGGTTCCGTTTTCGATCTCTTCTGCAACCATTTTGTAGGCATTTCGGAATGGAATTCCTTTTAAAACAAGTTTGTTCACTTTTTCCACACTGAAAATGTCGTTATATTTCTCATCGTTTATCAGTTCAGGGTTTACGCCAATATTTTCCATGAGAAGGGTCATCATATTCAGGCACTCGTTCATTTCATCAAATGATTTAATAAAATCCTGTTTTGTGAGCTGAAAGTCGCGGTGATATCCTGTGGGAAGATTTGCAGTGATAAGGCTTATCTCGTAAGGCAAAGCCACAAGTTTATTACACCGTGCCCGGATTAGTTCAAAGGCGTCGGGATTCTTTTTATGGGGCATAATACTTGAACCGGTAGTATATTCATCGGGCAGTTTGAAGAATTTGTAATCCTGTCCGCTGTATAGACAAACATCCATGGCAAGCCTTGAAAGTGTATTTGCCAGTGAGCTTAGGGCGAAAGAGACCGTTTTTTCATTTTTAATACGGCTTGTTTGTGCATAAGCCGAATTGACCTGCATATTATTGAACCCAAGCAAATGAGTTGTCAGGCTCCGGTTCAAAGGAAAGGATGAACCATATCCGGCCGCAGTGCCCAATGGGTTCTGGTCATTGATCCGGTAGGCTGCCAGCAATAGCTGCATGTCGTCTACAAGGCTTTCGGCAAAAGCTCCGAACCACAAACCAAATGAAGATGGCATGGCTACCTGCATATGGGAATATCCTGGCATTAAGCAGTTTTTATGTTTGTTGCTAAGATCCAACAGAATCTTAAATAGTTGTTGGGTTTTTAGTACAACAGTTTTAAGGCTCTGCCGCGTGAAAAGCTTAAGGTCCACCAATACCTGATCGTTTCGTGAGCGCCCGGTATGAAGCTTTTTGCCCACTTCTCCCAACTCATTGGTGAGTATAATCTCTACCTGGCTATGAATATCTTCTACCCCATCTTCAATCACAAAGGTTCCTTCCCGGATTTTTTTCATGATTTTCCCAAGGGCTTTTTCAAGCATCTTCAGCTCAGCTTTTGTGATTAATCCGATGCTCTCCAGCATCCTTGCATGCGCAATGCTACCCAGCACATCGTAGGCAGCAAGCCGCATGTCCATGATGCGGTCGGTGGAAGTGGTAAATTCTTCCACCGACTTTTCCGTGTGTATTCCTTTGTCCCAAAGCTTCATGATCCTGTATTTTTTTTGGTTTAAATAAGTCAGACTGATACCGATATTCCGTTCTTCTTCCGGATTTCTGTAATAGCATTATGAGCCATAAGTCTGATAGCGCTAATTTTAATGAATCCTTCGCTGTCCTGCTGGTTAAACCCACCTTCAATATCCATACTGGAAAGATTCTGGTTATAAAGCGAACTTGGCGACTCCCGTCCGTCAATCATTACATTGCCCTTGTAAAGAGTCAGATAAACCACCCCATCTATCAGCTCCTGACTTTTATTAATGGCTGCCATCAGGAATTCCATCTCAGGGCTGAACCAGAACCCATTGTAAGCAAGCTCTGCAAAAATGGGTGAGAATATATTTCTCAATTTCATTACTTCCCTATCCATGGCAATCCCCTCAATATCCATATGTGCATTCAGTAAGATTGTGCCACCGGGAGTTTCGTATATTCCGCGGGATTTGATACCAACATACCGGTTCTCAACCATATCCAAAAGCCCTATACCGTTTTCCGAACCAAGGAAATTCAGGTACTGGAACAACTCAAGCGGATTGGTTTTGCTGGTACCATCATCCAGGTTGACAACCTTTACTGCAACTCCATCCTTGAAGGTGATAGCAATATGAGTTTCTTTATCAGGAGCTTCCTGTGGCATTTTTATCTTGCTGATAATATCGTGATCGCATTTGTAAACCGGATCTTCCAGGATACCAGCTTCGTGGCTGATGTGCAGCAGGTTGTCATCTTCACTGTAAGGTTTTTTCAGAGTTGATTTAACCGGAACTCCATGCGCTGCAGCGTAGTTGA
>SKVR01000134.1 GCA_007129355.1 Bacteroidales bacterium
AGACCGAAGACCGAAGACCGGAGTAATTGCCGGCCAACTCCCCCTTTCAAGGGGGTTGGGGGGATGTAAAAGCACGAAACGAGACAAGAGCAAGGCCAACGAAACTAAATCCGAAAAAAGGAAAAACAGCTGACTGGGATGACATCCCTGACAACCCCGCCGGTTTTCCTGATAAAAAAACAGCTCTCTGCAGCCCGGAAGTGGATATCAGAAAAGACCGAAGGGATGCAATCCCTTGAACTGCAAACTCTGGGCACAAAAAAAAATCACATCGTGATTTTAAAACTGCGTCTCTTGCGGCTTTGCGAGAAAAAAACTTTTGTGCCAACGAGGTTGCTAAATACCTCCCGGCCCCCTGGAAGGAGGAGTTGGAAACTGCAGCTGATGTGTGTGCGGTGGAGGTTCCCCCTTACAGGGGGTCAGGGGGTGCGGGAGGCAATAAAACTTTCGAGTATTAGTGGCTGGCTAAAATTTTAACCATATAAGGCATATAAGGGTTTTTTAGGCATATAAGGCAATGGGAAAATAAGAAATTAAGAAAGTAATGAAATGGGAGGTATGGCCACGGGATGCTTCGCTTCGCTCAGCATGACAGGCATAATTCAACTTTTCAACTTTTTAACTCTTCAACTTACTTAAAATAAGCATCTGCACCCAGTCCAATAAGCTCATCTATGGGTCGGCAGTCGGGTAAAAGGATATCCTGGTTCTGATTGAAGGCAATGGAACCGCAGCCACCGCCGCAGATAAGCTGCAGGTTGCAGTCGTGGCATTTTTCAATGTGCATGACATCGCGCTGCTGCCAGAGTTTGATTTTTTCATCGAATAATTCAACATTCGGGTAAAAAGTTCCCAGTTTTTCTCCGGGTTTGCCCACTGTGGCCGTGCAGGAGTAAATGCTGCCGGTATAATCCATAGCCCATTCGCTTTTGCAGGCCGGGCAGGCATCAAAAAGGGGTTTGGGCAGCTCACCGTTTTCCTGCAGAAATTTCATTACAGAAAATGCGGGCTTATGAAACCGAATGATTTGCGGGTGTTTTTTAATTAATCCCAGCAACTCCTGGTAAAGGGAGAGCCGGTTAAAAAGTTTGGATTTACCATCCTGACAATAGTGCAATTCGTAATTTCTGCCAATCTGGGTTTTGAACAACGGGTTATCTGCCCATCCTTTTTCAATGGCAAAATCTGCCAGTGCCGGCAAATCATTGATATTTTCCTTGTCAACCACCATGCGCAGATTTACGGGTATTTGTTTGTGCAGGCAGGCATCAATGTTTTCCACAATTTTGTCGTAGGTAGGGCTGTTGTTTTTCAGTTTCCTGCGGCGGTTATGCATATCACGGGTACCATCGAGGGTGAATTGTATTTCGCGAGTGAAGGCAGGCTCAAAAATATCGAGGTACTGATCAAGGAAGTAACCGTTGGTTACAACGGCAATATCCAGCTTTCCGGCCACAGCCTTTTCAATGAAATAAGACAGGCTTTCCTTGTAGGATTTGGAGTTCAGAAGAGGTTCCCCACCAAAAAGGGTGATATATTTTTTTCTGTGGGCAAACTGTTTCCCGACAAAATCAAAGAAAGCATCGGTTATCTCTCTTGAAAACGAAAGATTTTTATCCGGGTAACCGCTCTGATAGCAATAGGAGCATGTGAAGTTACAAGCATAGGTGGGCACAAAAAACAGTTGCATTTCTTCCTTTTCCCTTTCTTCAAGAAATTCGATATACTTCAAACGGTAATCGAGATTTTCTTTCACCGGGTCAGCAACATAGCCTTTTTCAATAAAATCGGGAGGGTAGTTATCGTTAACAGAATGGTTCAGTAGCCAAAGTTCTTCTTCTGAAACGATATCAGCATTTCCGGATAAAACATTAACGATAATGTGTTCTTTGCCTTCATTAACAGGTGCAATGATGTTGTGCTTCGAAGGTTTGAGCATTATGATTATTGAATTATCCGAAAATGTAAAAAATGTTTAGTCGTGGCAACCCACCTGGTTAGGTGAAAGTTTAGCGCAGCATTGAGCTTGTTTTTTGTCGGTGTTAACTTTCTTTTGTGTTTTTTTGACAAGAGTTTTCATAACAGTTAGTTGGTTTTTTATTGAAAATCAAATATATATGTATTGTAATATGTTCCTAATTTATACTTGCAAGATACAAAATCTTTTTATTTATAGGGTTTTTGCCCTTTTATGGTAAAGCTGCAAACCTTAATTTTGCCTTTTTCGTAAGGTGCAGATTCTTCAATGATCTCAACCTTGCCGAAACCTGCATTTTGCAGATTTGAATAATATTTTTCTTTAGTTACTGAGCCGGCCCAGCACTCAGCAACAGCTCCGGGGTCGTTACGATAGTCATCAGGAACTTCTTCAAGGGCATAAATGTCACTCACCACAAAAGTGCCACCAGGCTTCAGAATTCTGAATATTTCCTTCCATACTTTGCCCTGATCAAGGCTGTGGTTTATCGTGCAATTGGACAAAACCACGTCGAGTGAATCATCGGGAAGGTCAATGCTTTCCAGCTCGCTTTTTACAAAAGCAGTATTTTTAAGGTTAAGCTTGCTGGCATTTTTCCTGGCAGTTTCCATCATAGATTCTGAAACATCCACACCCCAGGCAAAGCCTTCTTCCCCTGCCATGGTAGCCATCTTTAATACATCATAACCCTTACCCGAACCCAGGTCTGCACAACGGAAACCGGGTTTTATTTCGGCGTAGTTAATGGCACCGCCACACGAAAGGCAACATTCCTGACCGGATAATTCGTCATAACGTTTTGATATGGCCTGCGTAAAGTTTTCTGACATTATATGCTTGTATTTAAATATCTAGATGTGATTGCAAAATTATGAAAAAAAAACCATTGCCGGAAATGAAATCTTTATTTTATGCCATCGCAGTGATTAGCGCATAAATAGCATACCACGTCATGGCAATGGAAACCGTAAATTTCAATACAATGCCCAGCAAAAGGCCAACAAAACTACCCAAAGCCGATCTGAATGCATCCCGGCTTTCCTTTCCGTTTACCTTTTCTGCCAGCCAGGCTCCGGCTATGGGCCCGATTAGAACACCCAACGGAGGAAAAAAGAAAATCCCGACCACCAGTCCGATGCTCGCTCCCCACATCCCGTGACGTGTTCCCTTGCCCAGCTTTGTGCCCCAAATGGGAAGCAGATAATCAGCAAGCGTTATGAGCAGGGTTATAATGCCAAAAGTGATAAGCACGCGTGCAGAAAAAGCTGTAATGCTGGTAAAATGGATCAGCAGCAAACCGGCATAACTAAAAGGTGGACCCGGTAGCACTGGAATAAATGCTCCCACAATACCCGTAAGCAAAAGAATGAAAGCCAGAAGTATAAGAATAAAATCCATGGGTTAATACTCTGATGGAATTACGATGGCAAGAATTAAGTAGACCAATATACCTGTACCATACGCAATTGCTGCAACGGCAAATGCAATTCTTAAAATAGTGGGATCAACATTAAAGTAAACCCCCAGGGCACCACATACCCCGAAAATCATACGGTTCTGGTTTTTTCTAAGTCGTTTCATGCAGGTTGAGTTTGTTGGTTTTATAAAAGAACCCCCATTTACAAGTCTGGCAAAATTCCCTAAATGAGAGTTCCGAAGACAAATTTATATCTAAATAATGAATCTTTTAGCGGGTAATGCGAATAATTCTGCTGAAGACTTGCTGATCTGAAACAATCGTGATCACGTACATTCCATCTGGAATATTTTCTGCTGATACAAAATAAACCGACCCCTATATTGTTACGGAATCATGCACCTTGCCGTCCATTCCTATTATATACAATTCAGCTCGTCCTTCCCACTCAACCTGGAGTCAGTCAGTTGCCGGATTGGGTAAATTTTGAATGCATTTTGGTGAAAACGATTAACACCCAAAGCTTGCTCTGATGAAATAAATGACCACGCAGACAAAATAGGCGCTGAAAGTGAGCCCGATGTGGAAATGGTAAGATGGGGTTCAGTAAACACATTGTCGCCGGCAATTTCAAATACGAGTCCGTTATCTCCTGGGCCTTGTGTATTGATGTAATCAACAGTATCAGAAATATTGGGGAAGTCATCTGAAGGTACTGAAAGAACGGTGGGATTATCTGCCAGGGAATAAAAACTAAAACCCAATAAAAGAATGAAAAACATGTAGAATTTCTTTATAATAGATGTATTTTTAAGCAGTGAATAAATTGCTAATGAAAGAGATTTCTTCATCCCTTGAGCTTCAGTTACATATACAAAGATGCCGATGTGTTTCATAATAAAAAATTTTAAACTTTGTTTTATCTAATATAATTAATCATTATAATAGGATAAATTTAAATGTCGAAATAAAAAATGTTCAGCAAACTTTCAAAATATTTGTTTTTTCTCATTTTCTTGGCATGGCCATTTGCCGGCGTTTCACTTTCGCAAAATGAAAATGAAAAAGCTCCACCCAAGGTAGGGCTAACCTTCAGCGGTGGCGGTGCAAAAGGGCTGGCTCATGTTGGCGTGCTGCACATCATAGACAGCCTGGGAATCAAGATTGATTACGTTACCGGTACAAGTATGGGCAGTATCGTGGGGGGGATGTATGCAGCCGGATATACAGCCAGTGAACTTGAAGAGATAGCTCTAAAGCTCGATTGGCCGAGCCTTTTCTCCAGCCGGTCAAGTCTCAGGTACACCCATCCCGGCAAACGAAAAGACTTCGGAAGGTATATTGTTGAACTTCCAATCGAAAACTGGAGCATCAAATTTCCGTCAGGTGCAATAGAGGGTCAGCAGATGTGGAATGTGTTGAGTGATATTTTCTTTAATGTCAGGAATATCAATGATTTTAATAATTTTCCCATACCTTTTGCCTGTGTAGCAACAGACGTATTAACAGGTGACACAGTGGTACTGAATTCCGGAGATATTGTTGCTGCTCTAAGAGCTAGCATGGCCATTCCATCCGTATTTACTACCATAGAAATTGATAGAAGGCAACTGGTTGATGGGGGAGTAGTAATGAATTTTCCGGTTGTTGTGGCAAAAGATATGGGTGCTGATTTTGTAATTGGTGTAAACGTATCGAGAAGAGCCCGTGAAGCTCATAATCTTAAAACTCCTCTGGAAATCATGTATCAAATGGGAACATATCTCGATGCCAGAAGTTTTGAGAAAAACAGAAAGCTTACCGACATCTATCTGGAGCCTGACCTGGAGGAATTTACTGCAGCAAGTTTTAACAATGTTCAGGAAATTATCGAGAGGGGAAAACAAATTGCACGTAAAAACATGGATCAGTTTCTGGAATTAAAAGAAATGTCTGCTGATCGCAGGCCTGCTGAGCAATTTACTGTAATACCCGGAGATCAGAAAATTGTAATTGACAGTATGCGATTTGAAGGTTTACAAAATATACGGCCCTGGTTTGTTCGCAATGCCCTGGCTCTTTCAAAGGGAGATACGATAAGCTCTCTTCAGCTCAATTCCAATATCAACAGACTATATGCCACGGGTTATTTCAACAGGATCATTTACAATCTGTTACCATCTGAAGATGATTCAAAAAGTGTACTGATATTTCATTTTGTTGAAAATCCTTTCGGGAGCCTCGGGGTTGCCATTCATTACAGTTCATTTACAGGAGTGGGTCTTATCGGAAATATTTCTACCAATAAATTATTCTTTTATAATATCGGGGGCTATTTAAAAGCGCTTGTAGGCGAAAAGCCTGCCATAAGGGGGGGAATGGATTTATTTACCAGCGACAGGCAAAATAACTGGTTTAACATTGAAAGCTTTGCTAATTACATAGAATTTCCTGTTTATGAAGACTTTGACATGACAGGAGAGTACCGGCAAAATTACTTCAGGGCTGAAGCATCTTTTAACAGGCTTACTGGTTCGAACAGTTACTTTTCTTCAGGTATCGGCTATTATTACCAGAGTCTTGCACCCAATATCCGAACCGATTTTACCGTAAGGGGAAATAATCAGTCCAATGAAATATTTGCAGGGTGGCTTTTTAACTCTTTAGACCGGCAAGCATTTCCCCGCAGCGGAGTAAAAGTCAATTTGAACTCTACATACTTTTTTAATCAAAAGCCATCTTTGCAATTTACAAATCAGCAGGGCGAAGTAACCAGTAATCTTGCCGAGGTTGGAATTGAAATGAATAATTATTTGCAATTTTCTCTAAACTGGGAGTCCTGGATACAAATAAATTCCAGATTGAGTTCATTCAATCAGTTGCAGGTCGGTTATAGTTATCAATATGAACAGAGTTTTATAAACATGTTCAATTTAGGCGGTACCTATCCATTTCTGAAAAACCAAATTGTTTTTGCCGGGTTAAATGAATATGAGATACTTACCGAATCGATTATGGTAGGCACAATGGGGTGGCAATATTATGTCTGGGATGAATTTGTCTTAACCCCTATTGTTAATGCTGCTTTATATGATTTTAATCTCGGGCAATTAGATAACATATCGCGCGAAAACTTCCTTTTAGGTTCAGGGCTCAAAATCGGCTATTTATCGGCCATCGGACCGCTTGAAGTAACATTTTCCTACAGTCCGCAAACAGCTAAAGTTCTTGCTTATATTAATCTGGGCTGGACATTCTAAAACAGTTTCCCTCACATTGATTAATTGCATTATTTGTGGATTTTGTGCAAACTTTCATAGAATTTTGTTATTAAAATATTAATTTTATCGTCCGAAGGTTCAGGAAGCTAATCACCCTGTTTTCATGTTATAATATTGTTTCACCGGAGTCTTGCTATGTAATGCTTTGGCTGTCAGTTAAATAGATAAAATTTCTTTATGTCTATACCAAAAAATCTAACTTAAAAAATGAAAAAAATTGTTGTAAAGAATCCTGTTGTAGAGCTGGATGGTGATGAAATGACTCGTATCATTTGGCAATTTATTAAAGAAAAACTAATTTTTCCCTATCTTGAGCTGGATGTCAAGTATTATGATTTGGGAATTGAATACCGCGATAAAACCGACGATCAGGTTACCATTGATGCCGCTCATGCTATAAAAAAGTACGGAGTGGGAATAAAATGTGCCACAATTACTCCTGATGAGGCCAGGGTTAAAGAGTTTGGATTAAAGAAGATGTGGCGTTCGCCCAATGGAACCATAAGAAATATTCTGGGTGGAACAGTGTTTCGCGAACCCATCCTCATATCCAATATTCCCCGGCTTGTTCCGGGCTGGACAAAACCCATCTGTATTGGCAGGCATGCTTTTGGTGACCAATACCGTGCTACCGATTTTGTAACAAAGGGCTCAGGAAAACTTATCATAACGTTCACACCTGATGATGGATCAGATGAGATTTCTCATGAAGTATATCATTTTGAAGGTGATGGCGTTGCCCTGAGTATGTACAATACCGATGAATCCATTTACGGTTTTGCCCGCGCATGCATGAACCAGGCACTCAACAAAAAATGGCCGCTTTACCTTTCTACAAAAAACACTATTCTCAAAAAATATGACGGAAGATTCAAGGATATTTTTCAGGAAATTTATGACAATGAATTTAAGGACAAATTTGAAGTTGCAGGCATTACTTATGAGCATAGGCTTATTGATGATATGGTGGCCGCAGCGCTCAAATGGGAAGGCGGCTTCGTTTGGGCCTGCAAAAATTATGATGGCGATGTGCAAAGCGATACCGTAGCCCAGGGATTTGGTTCGCTTGGACTTATGACTTCTACACTTGTTACCCCCGATGGTAAAACTATGGAAGCAGAAGCAGCCCATGGTACTGTTACCCGTCACTATCGAATGCACCAGCAAGGGAAACCTACATCAACCAATCCCATTGCCAGTATTTTTGCATGGACCCGCGGACTTGCATTTCGTGGCAAGCTTGATGAAAATCAGGGATTGATTCATTTTGCAGAAACACTGGAAAAGGTTTGTATTGAAACTGTAGAAAACGGACAGATGACAAAAGATCTTGCTCTGTTGATTCATGGAAATGCAATGACTCATGAACATTTCCTTACCACCGAAGGGTTTCTGGAAGCTATCGACCAGAACCTTAAAAAGAAGTTGACTTCAGGCTGATTGAATTTGAACGAAAAATTAAAACCAAACCATGGAATATATAAAGAACCGATTTTACGAAGCAGCACTCAAAAAATATGATGAGTTTCTCAAATTAAAGAAAGAGCATTCTGATGTGGTGATAGGGAAAGTTACCATTGGGAATGTATTAACCGGAATGAAAGGTGTGCCAAGTCTTCTTACCGAAACGTCCAAACTTGACCCCAACGAAGGCATTCGTTTCAGAGGTATATCACTGAAGGAACTGCGAAAAGCCATTCCCCGTCTGTGCGAGCATGGTGAAACTCTGCCGGAAGGTTTGTTTTATCTAATGCTGATTGGGGAGGTTCCTGAACTAGATGATATTAGTAACATCAGTAAGGACTGGGCCAGCAGGGCCATAGTGCCACAGCATGTTTTTGATGTCATTGATGCTATGCCCAAAAATTCAAGGCCGATGGCCCAGTATGTAGCTGCCATAACAAGTATGGCTTCTGATTCTTACTTTCTAAATGCTCATCAGGCCGGTGT
Organism: Bacteroidales bacterium; assembly: GCA_007129355.1. Taxonomy (GTDB): domain Bacteria; phylum Bacteroidota; class Bacteroidia; order Bacteroidales; family UBA7960; genus SKVR01. Next base: position 8,606 of record SKVR01000134.1, read on the forward strand.
TCAGAAGAAGTTTTACTGGGATTCTACTTATGAAGATGTCATGAATCTTATTGCACGCTTGCCCAGAATTGCAGCTTATATTTACCGCCGATCTTTCCATAAAGGAGAACATATCGACCCCGATCCAAGGCTCGACTGGGCCGGAAACTTTGCCCATATGATGGGCTTCAGTGCTCCTCCGCACAAAAGGCTTATGCGTCTTTACATGAGCATACATGCCGATCATGAAGGTGGAAATGTGTCAGCACATACCACCCACCTTGTGGGTTCAACACTGGCAAACCCTTATTATGCCTATGCTTCAGGTATGCTTGGTCTGGCTGGACCGCTGCACGGGTTTGCCAATCAAAATGTTCTAAGCTGGATTTTTGACATGATGCGCGACCTGAATGATGAAGATCCTTCGGAAGAAAGGCTAAAAAGATATGTGAAAAAATTTCTCGACGGGGGTGGGGTGATTCCAGGTTATGGCCATGCGGTATTACGCATTACCGATCCCAGATATGATGCACAAAAGGAATTTGCCGGAAAGTTCATTAAGGAAGATAATCTTGTGAATATCGTAAACAAACTTTATAATGTGGTTCCTCCACTACTAGAAGCAACAGGTAAAGTGAAAAACCCATGGCCCAACGTGGATGCTTTCAGTGGTGCCCTTATGCGCTATTACGGAATTAAGGAACACCAGTTCTATACTGTAATGTTTGGTATTTCCAGGGCACTGGGTGTTTTATCATCCCTGCTTTTCGACAGAGTATTCGGACTACCCATTGAAAGACCCACATCTTATCCTTTGCAATGGTACAAAGATGTTGCAGATGGAAAGATAAAGCTGGATGTATGATTAAATCCATAAACTTTTTTTTTAAGAACACATAATTTTTAAAATCAGAATAAAGAATATCATGAATAAATTACCTTTCAACATCGAAGATCGTTTATCAACCGCCATGGGGGAGTATACTTTTTTCAGCCTTAAAAAATTAGAGGAACAGGGCATGAAAGTATCTCATCTCCCATTTTCTATCCGTATTTTGCTTGAAAATGCGTTGAGGAATTTCGACGGTTTCGCAATTACAGAAGAAAATGTACAAACATTGCTCAACTGGAAGCCAGAACCAACCGACAAAGACATACCTTTTAAACCTGCACGGGTCCTGATGCAGGATTTTACAGGTGTACCCGCTGTAGTGGATATTGCTTCGCTTCGTGCAGAAATGGCCCGAAAAGGCAAAGATCCTTCAAAAATAAACCCCCTCGTTCCCGTTGATCTGGTTATTGACCACTCTGTGCAGGTAGATTATTTCGGAACGCAGTATTCCTATGAAAAAAATGTTAAAAGAGAATATGAACGCAATGGTGAGCGCTATCAGTTTCTGAAGTGGGCTCAAAAAGCATTTGATAACTTTTCCGTTGTTCCTCCGGGAATGGGTATTTGTCACCAGGTAAACCTTGAGTATCTTGCCAAAGGAGTTACCATTCGCGATGGTGTTGCACTTCCCGATACACTGGTTGGTACTGATAGCCATACACCTATGGTTAATGGTATTGGAGTTGTCGGCTGGGGTGTTGGTGGAATTGAAGCAGAAGCTGCACTGCTTGGGCAACCTATCTATTTCATTATGCCAGAAGTTATTGGCCTGAAACTTATCGGAAAACTACCCCTGGGAACTACAGCAACGGATATGGTACTTACCATTACCCAGTTATTGCGCTCACATGGAGTAGTTGGGAAATTTGTGGAAGTTTTTGGCG
>SKVR01000019.1 GCA_007129355.1 Bacteroidales bacterium
AAATAGTGTTTCAGGCTAATCATGTAAGCAACATTACTTTACCATTTTTACAAATTTATGGATTTTAATAGATAAGGGCCCCCGGTCAGGGAGCCCTCATCATGTGTAAAAACTGATTTTAGTTTATTTTACCAATACTTTTAAAGTTTCCTGTCTTTTTGGAGTAAGGAAAGTTATAAGATATATACCCGATGAAAAGTTTCCATCTATCATATGTACGCCCTTTCCGTAAATGGATTGACTGGTGATCTTTTGGCCCATGAGGTTAAAGATCTTCACATCTGTGGTTTCACCCAGGTGTGTGTCAATAAAAATACTTCCTCCGGATGCCCAGGCATTCATGACTGGTAAAATAACATCTTCTGTATTAAGGCTTTTGCTGATAAAAATATCATCCAGTCTCAGTTGCGAACGTTGTCCGCTCTCGCCTGCAACATGGTAATATCGCCAGAGTAGTTGAACGTATTCCTGGTTAAGGAGTTCCTGGGGCATTTCTATGTTTTCGAAAGTATGCATATGACCGTCAGCCGATGCCAGGTATTCCACAATCTGGCCGTTGTGCATCAGGTTCATGAAGTTACCTTCTGTGCCCATCCTGTATTGCAGTCTGAATGCATACAGCCTGTCATTTCTGAGCATTGTTCCTGCCAGAAAGCTGATATTAATATTACTCTGTCCTTGCGTGTTAAGTGCAACCAAAGCTCCACCCAGATCACGATCGCGGCCGGTATTGATAAAAGAAACCCCTCCGGCTCCAAGGCCATTGATACGTGTACGGCGTGCATTATTGTAGGGAAATCTTATGGTTGCCTGGTCATCACCGTGATAATCATCAGCAGGGATGTAATACGGGAAAAGCAGGTCGTAGTTGAGTCCCGGGTCGCTTATATCAGATTGAAGGAAAATCATATTTTCCGGATAGGAATGTTCGGGCTGGTTATTGTTCCATTCTGTAAAACTGAAATCTCCGTTTTGCAGGTTAAATGCTTCGGGGTAAACAAAAACCCTGAAAGACTTAGTAACTGCCGGATTAAAACCATCAGTTGCACTAATAGTAACCATTGCATCTCCTCTTCTGACAGGGGTAACCGTAAGATTACTTCCGCTAAGATTTACCTGTACAAAATCGGGTCTTGAGCTTTCTATATCAAATGAAAGTTCTTCTCCTTCGGGGTCAGTAAATACATTGTTGATGTTGAACTGTGTGGTATTTCCGTTTTCAATAAGCTTTTGAAAAGGAATGTGGCTGGTAACTACCGGTGGATTATTGGTTCCGGGCAATGGCTTGCCATCAAGGCTGATATTGTTGAATGTAACTCTGTTGTCCTCATCGGCATTCATGTTATCGCCATCAAAACGAATTCTGACCTTGAAATAGGGGTTGTCGTCAGCAGCAGAAATGTCGCTTCCTGCCGGGGAGAAGTCAACTGTAAATAAAAGGTAATTATTTGCAAGTGGAAGAACAGATTGCTGCATACCCTCTGTTGTCCACACCGTATCTTCCTGCACTGAATATTCTATAATCAAAGATTCAGCAGCACCTTCATCTATGGCAGCAAAACTGAAAATAACCTCCTCATAACCGCTTGAAGGGAGGTGAAAGATCATGGTGTTTTCTCCGCCATCACCTGTAAAAGGTTGTTTAATCTGTATGCCGCGCATCAGGATTGCGTTATAGGGGAGACCACTATTAGCTATGGGTCTGTAATTGATTTCTGTGGGTGCATTGCGCCTCTCCATGCTGGCTTTTCTCCAGTTGAGATGGTCAATATTAAAAGGATAACCTGCCAGGGCTGAATGATATTCTATTTTTGATGGTTCATCAGTGAGACTGTAAGTTGCATCGATTTCAGTCAGCGGTGTATTATTGGGAATGCTTTCGTTAAAATACCAGAAATGGATCAGTGAAGTCTGGGCAGTTAATTGTATAATGCTTAACAAAACTGAAAAGGTAATAGCGAAAAAATACTTTTTTGTTTTCATAATGTATTCAAATCATTTGTTTTAAAATGTGCTGATTAAGTAAAACTGTTTTTAATTTTTACAGGGAAGCAGTCTTACAAAGTAACAATTAATTATTTATATGAACATTACTGGGGTTTTAAAAAGCCGGATACTTAAGCGGGTTTAAATGTTTACTAATGCATGAACCGTTATTATTCAAGAAAAAGGTCAATACCTATTTGAGTTCTTTTGATTTACCAGTTTTTGAAAGGATACTTCACCAGATATGCATTGTAATATTTTTTGTCTCCGGTAACTTCCTCTCCCAGCCATTCCGGCTTAAAAAAAGTTTCATCTTCTGATTTTAACTCCAGTTCAGCAATTATAAGTCCTTCATTTTCGCCAGAAAATTCGTCAACCTCAAAAGTATGTTCACCACTTTTTACCAGGTGACGTGTTTTAGTGATGATTCCTGGCTCGCAGATTTTCAGGAGCTCTTCTGCTTCATGCACAGGAATTTCTTTCTCCCATTCAAAACGGCTTACTCCTGATGCATTTCCAATGCCTTTAACGGTAATAAACCCTTTGTCACCTTTCACCCGAACCCTCACTGTTCTTTCAGGAACGGATGAAAGATAACCCTGTTGGATCAAGGTTTTCTTACTTGCCAGGTTTTTAAATTCACCCTTTACCAGAAACTTTCTTTCTATTTCCATAATTCAGATTTTGAATACGAAGCATCATAGGGTAGCTGAAAAATAAAAAGGGTGGAAGTGTCATCACAAACGATATAAATCATTTCATTCTCGACATCAACAACTAATCCCTCTCCATCAGGGACATTTGTTTGATAGATTTTTTCAGGTTCTCCCTTTAAGTTGCATCTTGCAAGTAATTTGCTTTCTTCACTCAATATCCAAAGATGATTATTAACCGGCTCATAATCAACTGATGAGTAATCTTTTGCAAAATTCAACGGATATTCATCGATCATCTGAAAAAGGGTGTCGAAAACAAAAAGCATAGCCGGATTTTTCTCATTTACAACATAAAAATGCTTTACATTAGGATTATAAGCAATGCCCTCAGGGCCATCGTTCAGGTTCTGAACCGGTATATCCAGTTGGAATGTGTCGAGAACACTTCCGCCGGGTGTTAGCCGGATTACCATCCTGAGCCTTTCTTCAACCACATAAATAGATAGATTTTCTTCAACGAATTCAACACCCTCAAGGTCATCACCCCCCAGTTCAATGGTCTGAAAGATCTCCCCCTTATTGTTAATCAGGTATACATTACCGGTTTTATCACAAACCGTATAAAAATGTTCCGGGAGATAGGACTTGCTTAAGCCTGACGGGCCTTCGATGTCAAGATCAAATTCCTGAAGCAGTAAAAGACTTTCGAATTCCACAGGTTCTTTGTGTACATCAACACAGGAAGATAAGAGCAGGAGAAATAAAATGGTTATCTTTATATTGCTTAACACAGAGTAATGAAACTATATCGTTATTTATTCAGGATATTTATGCAAAGATAATTATAAGTTAAAGGCTTCAGGGAAAAAATACGAAAGCCTTTAACTTGTAAAACATTGGGACTTTTATTGATAAGCTAAGATATTTAATCTTCCAGAGTTGAAATATTTCCGGGGTCCTGTCCTAAAGCTTGTGCTTTCAAAACACGTCGCATGATTTTTCCGCTGCGTGTTTTGGGAAGTTTATCCACAAACTCAATGCTTTCGGGCTTGGCAATTGGCCCCACTTCATGGCCGATATGTGCCCTGAGTTCGTCAACCAGTTGCTGGCCTGGCTGGAAACCACTTTTTAGAATCACAAAAGCATGGATTACATTTCCTTTGAGCTGATGGGGTAAGCCTATTGCTGCTGCCTCTGCCACGGCCGGGTGGCTTACACAGGCACTTTCAATATCAGCAGATCCTAACCTGTAGCCCGATACCTTTATTACATCATCCACACGGCCAATGATCCAGATATATCCGTCTTCATCAATTCGGGCACTGTCGCCTGTAAGATAATAGTCTTTAAATTTAGACCAGTATTGTTCAACAAATCTTTCATCATCATTAAAAAGTGTACGAACCATGGAAGGCCATGGCGTTTTTATTACAAGAAAACCTTCCTGATTTGGGCCAACGGATTTGCCCGAATCATCCAAAACATCCATTTCAATACCCGGAAAAGGTTTTCCCCCTGAGCCTGGTTTCTGTGGTTCCGAAGGGAACGGGGCTATCATATGCATTCCTGTTTCGGTTTGCCACCAGGTATCAATGACGGGGCATTTCTCGTTGCCAATGGTTTTATGATACCACTTCCAGGCTTCCGGGTTAATGGGTTCTCCCACAGAGCCCAGTATTCTTAACGAAGATAAATTATGGCGTTTTACCCAGCTGTCGCCAAAGCGCATAAAACCGCGAATGGCTGTGGGGGCAGTATAAAAAATATTTATACCGAACTTTTCAATCATCTGCCACCAGCGGTTGGGGTAGGGGTGAAAAGGAGCTCCCTCATACATGAAAACAGTTCCACCGTTTAGCAGGGGCCCATAAACTATGTAACTGTGGCCGGTAATCCATCCAGGGTCGGCGGTACACCATATGCGGTCTTCCTCCTGCAGATCAAGGTAATATTTTGTAGTTGCATAAGTACCAACCATATAACCACCGTGGGTATGTAGTATAGCTTTGGGTTTTCCTGTAGTTCCGGATGTGTAGAGAATGAATAGTGGGTCCTCGGCAGACATAATCTGAAGCTGACAATGATTGTTGGCATGCGGAAACTGCACAAGCTCATGGTACCACATGTCGCGGCCCGGCTGCATAAAAATATCTTTACCGGTGCGTTTTACAACAACAACGTGTTCAACGGTGCCGGCGCGCTGAAGAGCCTCGTCTGCTATTTCCTTTAAGGGTACAATTTTACCCCTCTGGTAAGCTCCGTCAGCAACCACCAATATGCGCGACTGGCTGTCTTCAATTCTTTCAGTCAGAGATTCAACTGAAAAGCCACCATAAACAACTGAATGAACAGCGCCTATACGTGCACAGGCCAGCATAGCTGTGATTATCTCAGGGGTACGGCCCATATATAAGGTTACGCGATCGCCTTTTTTTACACCCATGCTTTTTAAAACATTTGCAAACCTGCAGGTTTCCTGGTGAAGACGAAAGTATGACATGGTTTCTACTTTTCCGGCTTCACTCTCCCAGATCAAAGCGAGTTTGTTTCTTCTGAAGGTATTCAAATGTCGGTCCAGGCAGTTGTAAGAAATGTTGGTCTGGCCTCCTGTAAACCATTTATAAAAAGGCTTGTTAGAGTCATCAAGCACTTTATCCCATTTACGAAACCAATGTAATTCTTCGGCTAAATCTGCCCAAAATCCCAGGTAATCTTTTTTTGCTCGGGTATCCCAGTCTTTCCGGTCTTTTACCCGCGATTTTTCTACTGTTTCTTTGGTTGGGTAATAAACTTCACCCCTAAGTTTGTTTTCTGACATAGGCTTTCCAATTTTTAGATTAGTGTTAATTAAATTTAATGATAATATTATTAAAAAGCTATATAAAGAATTTTCTCTGTTATGAATTTGAGTGGTGTATTTGCCTGCATTACAATGAAGTCCGGTTAGCAAAAGGAATAATTACTGGATTAAAGGACAAGATTCAGAGATTCCAATCTCCAACTCTTTAATCGAATTCGTTTTGGTTTTTGAGAAATAGTTTTTACTTTTAAGCAGTAATAAAACAGAAACTAATCAAAAAAGCTAAAAGTTATGAGCAGACTGAAAACAACCTATATGGGGATAGAACTGAAAAACCCTTTGATTGTCGGAGCATGCAATCTTACCCTTGACATTGATGTGGCCAAAAGGATGGAAGATGCCGGAGCCGGTGCTATTGTATTCAAATCCTTATTTGAAGAACAAATCAATCTTGAAAGTTTGCAAATGGAGGAAGACCTGGGCGAATACGCTGAAAGAAATGCAGAAATGGTAAGTTTATTTCCCAGCCTGGAGCATGCAGGTCCACAGGAACATCTTGACAAACTTTCTCAACTCAAAGCAAATCTGGGTATACCTGTTATTGGCAGCCTCAATTGTGTAAATCACTCAACCTGGGTGCATTATGCTCAGGAAGTAGAAAAAACCGGGATAGACGCACTGGAACTTAATTTTTATGCTAATCCGAGGGATAAAAATCAAAGTGCTGAATCTATTGAGAAGGAACAGCTGGATATTCTCAAAGAAGTAAAATCCAGTGTAAAGATTCCGGTAAGTGTTAAATTGAGTTTCTTCTACACCAATCCGCTTCAGATCATCAGTCAGATGGATAAACTGGGTGTAGATGGATTTGTTCTGTTTAACCGCCTTTTCCAGCCTGATATTGATACCGACAAACAGGATATGTATTCTCCATTTAACTTATCAGCTGCTGGTGATTATAAGCTGCCACTTCGTTATGCAGGGCTGCTTTATAAACAAATTAAAGGAGATATTTGCAGCAATACAGGTATTCTTAAAGGTGAAGACCTTGTTAGGGTTATTATGGCCGGTGCCCAGACTGCACAGGTGGTGAGTGCCATTTACAAAAATAAAATTCAGTATATTACCACTATGCTTAATGATCTTGATCAGTGGATGGAACAAAATAATTACGAAAGTCTTGATGACTTCAGGGGTAAAGTGTCTAAAATGAATACCAAAGATCCTTATGCTTACAGAAGAGCACAGTATGTTGACCTTCTCATGAAGCCGGTTGATGTTATGAAACGCTATCCGCAGGTTTAATTGTATTAATACCTGAAACTTAAAAAGGCCGCCGGAGACTCTGATCCCGGCGGCTTTTTATTTAATTTTTTGGAAGAAATTTCTATTCAATGTAAATATCAAAGGGCATTCTCATTAAAACACCTGAATTTTCAGTTGCTTGCTGCATAGTTTCATATACTTTGTAGGAATCACCCAGTTTAGAACGCAGCCACCTGGCCTCGATACCACCAAAACCTTCACGGATTTGTTCAAGCAGGTCTTTTTGAACCGGATATTCAACAGTTCTGTATTCTTCAATTCCTGCCATTTCAGCAGCTTGCACAATAGCATAATTAAGTCCTCCTAAATCGTCAATTAAGCCAATCCGTTTGGCATCTACTCCACTCCATACTCTTCCCTGTGCGATGCTGTCAACGGTTGCAACAGGCAGTCCTCGTCCTTCAGCAACATGATTAATAAAGGTATCATAAATCCTTTCAACTTCCTGCTCAATAATTTCGCGTTCTACCCTGGTAAGCGGTCTTGAAACAGAACCCAGATCAGCCAGCTCATTGGTTTTAACATTGTCAAATGTAATGCCCAGCTTGTCGTTGAATAACTCCTGCATATTGGGAATCATTCCAAAAACACCAATTGAGCCGGTTATGGTACCGGGGCTTGCAATAATTTTATCGGCATAGCAGGCAACATAATAACCTCCGCTGGCAGCAACATCTCCCATGCTTACAATCAGGGGTTTTTCTTCTGCGGCAAGCATAGCTTCACGTAACATGATCTCTGATGCCAATGCACTTCCACCGCCTGAATTTACTCTGAGTACGATGGCTTTTACAGAACTGTCTAGTCTTGCATCACGAAGTGCTTTAGCAATTCTGTCACCCCCGATTGAGCGTTCACTGCCTTCTCCCATTATAATGTTCCCTTGGGCATAAACCACTGCAATCTTATCGCGGCTGCGCGTCGGTATCATACTTTTGGGAAGAGGAGCGCGGTTATATTTTGGATAACTTACCAGGTTTACTTTTTTATCGGCTTCAATATCGAGCTTTTCTCTGAAAATATCCATTACCTCATCCCTGAAAGCAATGCCATCAATCATTCCTGCTTCAAGAGCTCCGGCTGGATTGCGCGTTTCGAAATTATCTGCAATTTCCATTAATCTGTTAATGCTGATATTTCTTTCATCAGATATGTCTCTTAAAGCAGTGTTCCAGATGGAACTTATAAACCCTTGTATCTGTTCACGGTTTTCAGGGCTTAAGCTTTCAAGAAAAAAGGGCTCGCCTGCACTTTTATATTTTCCATGCCGAATGATCTGGGCATCAATCCCGATCTTTTCAAGCATATTTTTGAAAAATGCAATTTCTGCATTCATGCCCCTGAAATCAACAGTCCCTTCAGGGTTGATGTATATCTCATCAGCAACGGTGGCAAGATAATAAGCCCCCTGACTCATCATATCTCCGTAGGCAACAATAAACTTTCCACTTTCCTTGAATACAGTTAATTCTTCACGGATTTCGCGTAAGGTTGACCAGCCTGTTTGGGTAATACTCAGGTCAAGAAAGATCCCCCTGATGTTTTCGTCCTCTTTGGCCTTTTTTAAGTTTCTCAATAATTCATTCAAGCCAATAGCTGAGCTTGGGCTAAAGGACATGAAATCAAAACTTTCGAAAGGATTATCTGAACTGCGATCAATGATCTCGGTCTTTAATTGCAGGTGCAAAACAGAATTGTCTGCTACATCCACAGGTTCACGTTTGCCTACAGATGCAATCATGCCGATAATTAAAAGGAAAAATAGCATAAATACCAGAAAAACTCCCAGCATAGATGCAAACATAAATTTGAAAAACTGTTTCATGGTTTTGTCTTTTGATATTATTATATAGTTAAGTGCTGAAAACTAAATTCAGGATTTAAAACCTATTAGTCGTGTTCACATTAGATTTATTACAAGGTTACAAAAAAAAGCAATTCTTTGTTTTTGTGAAACCGTTTTTTTTATGGAATTTTGCCACACATTTTGCAAGACAGAGTTTTGATTATGGTAAATCAGGTTTATCTTTTATTGGGAGGAAATCAGGGAGATGTGAGAAGAATATTCTCGCAAACCCTCGAGCTGATTCATTTATCAGTGGGAAAGGTAAAAACCCTTTCGCCTGTTTACCGATCAGAACCCTGGGGTTTTGATGCATCTGAATCCTTTTTGAATCAGGTTGTTATTGTAAACACAAGTCTTGATCCGGAAGAATTGTTAAAAGAAATACTTGATATCGAAAAGAAAATGGGACGGATCAGAAGAGAATTAAACGGGAGCTACTCTTCAAGGCCTATTGATATTGATATTCTTTTTTATAATGACAGTATTATTAATAGTCATGATCTGATTGTTCCACATCCAAGGTTGCATTTGAGAAATTTTACCCTGGTGCCTTTAAATGATATTTCACCTGACTTTTGTCACCCGGTATTTAAAAAAACGATTTCCGAACTGATCAAGGCCTGCAATGATAATCTGAGTGTTTCCCTGCTTAATGATTTTGATAATTAATTACTGAAAACAGCCGAAAGCTGTTGTTGAAAATATTTAAATGGAAGTTATCTGATGTTGTATAATTATATAGCCATTGAAGGAAATATTGGTGCAGGCAAAACCAGCCTTGCAACAAAAATTGCCAATGACCACAATGGCCGTCTGATTCTTGAGCAATTTGACGATAATCCGTTTCTGGCAAAATTCTACGATAATCCTGAGAGATATGCTTTCCCGCTTGAATTATCCTTTCTGGCTGAGCGCTATCAGCAGCTCCGAACCGAGCTTTCGAATCAGGAGTTATTCCATGATTTTACCATCTCCGATTACTTTCTCAATAAATCTGTGATCTTTGCCCGTAAAACTTTAAATGAAGATGAATACCAGCTTTTTTTCAGGTTGTTCAATATTATGAACGCGAATTTACCCCGACCTGAATTACTGGTACACCTTTATGTGAATACACGCCGGCTGCAAACCAATATTCAGATGCGGGGAAGATCGTACGAACAAAAAATTCCGGATGATTATCTTGAGAAGATTCAGTCAAGCTACTTCGATTATTTAAAACAACAAAGCAAATTACGAATACTCTTATTGGATATCAATGCTTTGGATTTTGTAAAGCATGAATCGCATTACCATTTGATTGTTGATACCATTAACCAGCAGTATCCGTTGGGTATCTCAACCCGGGTTTTGAAACCATAGAAAATTATTTTCCACTTTAAAGTATTGGATTACAGGCTAAAGTATTATTTATAGATTTTTTTCTCAAAAAAACTCTTGTCAAATAGAAAAAGGTTTTTACCTTTGCACTCCCCAAACACGGGGACCCATTTCGAGAGAAGGGGTTAAAACAGGATAGAAAAGATAGTTCTTTGAAAATATTTGATATTGACAAACAAAAAGCGAGCGAGTACCCGGTTAATTACTTTAGATAGTACATTGATCGAAATACAAGATTAGAGTCAGGCAGGGATGTTTGACGAAG
>SKVR01000168.1 GCA_007129355.1 Bacteroidales bacterium
ACAAAAAAGGTTGCTTCATTTAATAGAAACAACCTTTATTATTAAGTTTCTGCTTAAAGCAGTGATCAGATACTTATGCTGGGTGAATTGCCTCAACCGGGCAAACATCTGCACAAGAACCACAGTCGGTGCATACATCGGGATCAATTTTATAGATGTCTCCTTCAGCTATTGCGTCTACGGGGCATTCGTCGATGCAGCTGCCACATGCAGTACAATCTTCAGTGATGATATAAGCCATTATTGTAAAATTTTAATTAGTAAATATATATTAATTCCACGTGCAAATATAAGCTCTTAAACTTTACCTGAAACAAAATATTTACCTAAACCCCTAATTTGAAATTGATTTAAATAAAGGGGGGTTGATTTTGCTATTCAAATGATGCACAAACACCTTCAAAAATAAGTCTGAAAAAAAAGTATCCGATTTTTTTGATCAGTTCAAAATTAAACAATTAACTTCGCAAACTGATAGGCAAATGTTCATATAAAGTCCTGTAAAAACAGGGCTTTTAAAATATAGAACTTAACGGGGGTTTGGTCAGCATTATATTTAACTATGTATTAGAATCACTTTTAAATCCATACTATAAAGATCAAAACAAAACAACTATGGCAAAACAAAAGAATATCTTAGAATTAGAAGATGTTGTGGTTAAGTTTGTCGGCGATTCCGGAGATGGTATGCAGCTTACTGGCACTTTATTCTCCGATACTGCCGCTCTGGCCGGCAATGACCTGGCAACATTTCCTGATTTTCCTGCAGAAATACGAGCTCCCCAAAATACTGTTGCCGGGGTGAGCGGATTTCAGGTTCATATGGGGCAAAGAAAGATTTTTACATCAGGCGACATGTGCGATGTATTGGTAGCCATGAATCCTGCATCTTTGAAAGCCAATCTTAAGTGGGCAAAACCCGGCGCTACCATCATTGTTGACGAATCGGCCTTTAACCAAAAAGGCAATGAAAAAGCCGGATATAAAACAAGCCCGCTGGAAGATGGTAGTTTAGGCTCCTATCATCTTATTAAGGCTCCAATCTCAGTTCTTACCAGGGAAAGTCTTTCAAATGTTGAGATTGATAAGAAAATGGCAGAAAAAACCAAAAACATGTTTGTTTTGGGGATGATGTACTTTCTTTTTCAGAGAAATCTTGACAGCACGCTGGATTTTATATTGAAGAAATTCAGTAATAAACCCGAAGTTGTGCAGGCAAACCAGGTAGCACTTAAGGCAGGATATAATTATGCCGAAACTGTTGAAGCGATTGTTTCTACCATTAAGGTTGGTCCTGCTCCTATGGAAAAAGGACGCTATAGAAATATTACAGGTAACATAGCTGCAGCCTGGGGGTTACTGGCAGCCTCGGAAAGAAGCGGCAGACCACTTTTCCTGGGTTCTTACCCCATTACACCTGCTACAGAAATTTTAATGGAATTATCCAAACACAAATCTCTCGGAGCTAAAGTTTTTCAAGCTGAGGATGAAATTGCAGGTATTTGTTCGGCAATTGGTGCCAGCTTTGCCGGTTCAATGGCTGTTACAACAACATCAGGACCTGGCTTGTCGCTCAAGAGCGAAGCCATGGGTCTGGCGGTAATAACTGAATTACCGCTCGTAATTGTTAACGTGCAGAGGGCAGGCCCATCTACCGGGATGCCCACAAAAAGCGAGCAGAGCGATCTGCTGCAAGCGTTGTTTGGTCGTAACGGTGAAGCTCCTATGATTGTCATTGCTGCATCAAGTCCGGCCAATTGTTTCCACTTTGCGTATATGGCAGCAAAGCTGTCAATGGAACATATGACACCTGTTTTGTTACTAACGGATGGGCAAATGGGGTTTGGATCTGAATTATTTAAGATACCGAAAGTTGCAGAAATGCCGGAAATCAATCCTCCTGTTGCAAAGCCCAGGGATCCTGATTTTAAACCCTATCGACGTGATGCTATTACCCTGGCCAGAAAATGGGCAATCCCAGGAACGGAAGGTCTCAGACATAGAATCGGTGGGCTCGAAAAAACAAATATAGATGGCAATGTTTCCACCGATCCCCTCAACCATGAATTAATGGTTAACATTCGTGAAGATAAGGTAATGCGTGTAGCCAATTATATATCGGAACAGGAGGTTTTTGGTGATGAAAGCGGAGATTTACTGGTTGTTGGATGGGGTGGTACTGAAGGGATGTTAAAATCTGCAGTTGGTCAGATGCAGAAAGCTGGACATAAAATCAGCATGGCACAGTTTAATTATATCATGCCATTGCCTAAAAATACTGCTGATGTGCTGTCAAAATTCAAAAAAATCCTTGTTTGCGAACTCAATAATGGTCAGTTCGTAAAGTACCTGAGAATGACACATCCTGAATTTAAATACATACAGCATAATAAAGTACAGGGTTTACCTTTCCATGTGAAAGAACTCACTAAGGTATTCACTAAAATTCTGGAGGAAAAATAATGTTAGACAAAAGAATCGAAAAATCACCCGTTCCTTTAACAAAAGAAGACTTTGCCAGCGATCAAATGGTAAAATGGTGCCCCGGTTGCGGTGGGCATGCCATACTTGCTGCCGTTGAGAATGTATTCCCCAGGATCGGTTACAAAAAAGAAAACTTTACTATTGTATCTGGTATAGGTTGCTC
>SKVR01000189.1 GCA_007129355.1 Bacteroidales bacterium
TAAAACGTTTTCACATTGAAATTAAAGCCATTGGCTCATTTCAGTTATTTGCTGATATTTTCTCTCCTGAATATATGGAAAGCACCGGCGATTGGAATCATCATACATATGTTAAACTACGTGCCGACTCAGATATTACGAATGTCAGGCAAAATATAAAAAATGTCATCAGTGATTTTGTTAATGAATTATTTGGTGTTGAATTTGACCGGACTGTAAACTTAAGACCAGTTGCAGATATATACTTTACCAATACTGTTGCTCATGAAATAATGGTTTTGCACGGAAACAAAACCACTTCATATTCTTTTCTGGCCATTGCCGTTTTAATCATGTTGATAGCTATAATTAATTTTATAAATCTCTCCACTGCACGTTCGGCAGGTAGAGCAAGAGAAGTGGGAATAAGAAAACTACTTGGAAGTGATCGCAGAGAACTTATTACACAATTTCTTACCGAATCCGTGATTCTTACTTTTATAGCTGTAATCATCGGGTTTGCAATGGTAGAATTATTGTTACCCTGGTTTAATTATGTGGCAGATACAGAAGTTTCACTCCGAAATTTTGGATTTGCCAAATCACTAGGCCTATTTTTCACGGGTGCAATTATTACAGGAATTATTAGCGGAATTTATCCTGCATTTTATCTTTCAACCTTTCAACCCATAACTACATTGCGAGGTGAAACCCTAAAGGGAAAAGGAGCCGCATTCTTTCGCAAGGTGCTTATTATATTTCAGTTTACTATTTCTGTAGCATTGATTGCAGGCACCATTGTAGTTTTTAAACAATTAAATTACATGAGGTCGAAAGACACTGGATTTAACAAAGAAAATATCGTTTATTTCCGAACCAATACAAAAGTCAGACAGAACTGGGAAAGCTTCCGCAATACCCTGCTTACAAATCCTAACATTGAAAAGGTAGCCAGGACCAACAATGTACCAGGAAATGTTCACTGGCAGGAATCTATTATACAGGATGGGGAGGGAAGGCAATTTACTTTCTGGCCCATGACACCGGAGTACTTCTCAATGCTGGGAGTTGAACTTATAGCAGGGAGGGCTTTTTCACGTGATTACCCCACCGATGAAGAAACTGCTGTAGTTGTTAACCAACAATGGCTCAGATTAATGGGATATGCGGAAAATTACGATGACATACTCAACGAAACAGTAAGCACAAGTTTTCACCATTTCAGAGTTGTTGGCATCATACCTGATTTTCACTTCAACTCACTTCACCAGGCAATCGCTCCTCTCATGATGGTATGGAGAGAGCGTTCGGTAAATATTATAAACGTAAACGTACAAAGAGATAATATCCCTTCGGCTCTGGAACACATCAAAAAATCATGGGTTAAATACAGCCCTGGTGAAATGATCGAGTACTATTTTCTTGAGGATTCACTTATGGCCCTATACGACCGGGAAAGCCGTCTTGGACTTATTTTTACATCATTTTCAGCGTTTGCCATCATCATTGCATGCCTGGGATTATTCGGATTAACTTCATTTATGGTGGAAAAGCGTACCAAAGAAATTGCTATCAGAAAAGTTTTGGGAGCTTCTACCCAAAGACTGTTATACCTGTTCAGTAAGGATTTTCTGACATTGGTAGCGATTTCCCTTTTGTTTGCAATACCATTGGGTTATTATGCTTTAGATTATTGGCTCCATACTTTTCCTTATCATATCAATATGCCCGCGGCACCTTTTATCGTTGCAGCTCTCACAGCCATAATACTTACATTGCTAACAGTAGGTTTTCATGTGATAAAAGCTTCGCATAGTAATCCTGCTGAACCCCTGAAAAACGAATAAAAAAAGCTGCCTTTTCAGACAGCTTAAATTAAGTTTTTCATAGAATGATTTAAAAAATCACTTTGAGGATTGCATGAGATCAATCCTACTCCACACTTGCATCTTCATTAACGATAAGTTTGAAACCTTTCCCGTGTACATTGAGCAATTCAACGCTGGGATCTTTCTTCAGATACTTGCGTAATTTGGCAATGTAAACGTCCATGCTGCGGGCATTAAAATAATTATCATCAAGCCAGATTTTTTTCAGCGCAATTGAACGGTCAAGCACATCATTTGTAAAGTCGCAAAGCATTTTTAAAAGCTGTGCTTCTTTGGATGTAAGCTTTTGCTCATCTCCTTTAAAGTTAAGAATTTGCCTTGAAAAGTCGAAAGTATAAGCCCCGATGTGGAAGAATGTCTTCTGCGATTCAGATGCATCTTCAATATTAGAACGCCTTAAAATGGCATTGATACGCAGCAAAAGCTCATCCATACTAAAAGGCTTGGTGAGATAATCATCAGCACCTATCTTTAAGCCTTCAATAATATCTTCCTGCATGGATTTGGCCGTAAGAAAAAGTATAGGCACTTTTCTGTCAATTTTGCGTATTTCCTTGGCAAGGGTAAATCCGTCCTTTTCGGGCATCATAACATCAAAAATGCAGAAGTCGAATGACTCTTTCAGAAACATATTGTATGCTTCAGCACCATTAACAGCAAGCTTTGCAGGAAAGCCCTTGGCCTCCAGGAAAGCTTTAAGGATGGTTCCCAGGTTGGGATCATCTTCTGCCAATAAAATTTTTATCTTTTTTGTATCCATAATATTAAACCTCCTAATCAAATTTTAAGATTTGCCGGAAGAATATTCATCAAACCCGAAAGGGACAAAAACTGTGAAACATGAACCTTTTTTAAACTCACTTTGTAATTTGATGTATCCTCCGTGTAACTCTATAATTGCTTTAACGTAACTTAATCCTAATCCAAAACCTTTAACATTGTGTATATTTCCGGTTGAAACCCTGTAAAGGTTATCAAAAATTTTCTTCTGATTCACCTTACTGATTCCCATTCCTTTATCTTCAACATGAATCAGTATGCCCTTGTTCACATTTTCGGTTGATATAGTTATATGTGGCGACTCCTGAGAATACTTGATGGCGTTATCCAGCAAATTAAATACCACATTTGTAAGATGCACTTTATCTGCCTCAAGAAAACTGAATTCGGCATCCAGGTTTGTAAAGATCTTTCCATTACGGGTTTTCAGCTGCAGGTCGATTTTGTGTATTGCATCTTCAATAACATCGTGCAGATTAAACCCTACTTTATTCAAACGTAATTTACCTTTTTCTAATTGTGCAGTCTGCAGAACCTTCTCCGTCATCATTCCCAACCGCTGATTTTCTTCGTTAATTACCCTGATATAGCTTTGATAAAGAGTCTCCGATTTCTGAACATCCTTATCGCTAAGTGCCTGACAAGCAAGCGATATGGTAGAAATTGGAGTTTTCAGTTCATGGGTCATATTGTTAATGAAGTCATTCTTTATCAAAGATAGTTTTTTCTGGCGGATTATGGTAATTATTGTATAAGTAAATGAACTGATAATGACCAGAATAAATAAAGTTGATGCAAGTGTCATTATATTCATTTGAGTAATCAGGTAGGTTTTCTGATTGGGGAAATATAAAAATAAATATTCCTGACTTCTGAAAACATCATTGGGATAAAGGCTGAAAATATAACTCGACTGCATCAGCTCATGGGGGTATTTTCCTGTTTTTTGTGCCAGCAGGGTATTGTAAACCGGGTCATAAATACCAAATTCGTATTCAGTTTTAATACCCTGCCTGTCAAGTTCTCTTCCTATAAGCGAATCGAGAAGTTGCTTGCTTTCATCTGAAGAAGGGCTATAAAAAGAATTGCTGGAAAACAAATCGTCAAAAAGATCATTAACAAACCTGGTTCGTTGGAAGAACTCAATGAATGCATCCTGAGGTGCATCGGTAGCACTTTGTCGCGTGGCATATCCGCGGTCGCGTGAATTGGTTCTGCCCTGAAACAATGCTGTCGTATCAAAAGAATCGATGGATCGCCTTTCAGCGAAAGGATCATTAGATAAATACTGATGATCACCCTGCCAACCGGGAAGCTGATCATCAATGGTATGCCTCTGGCTCTCCATTGAGTTTAATACCTGATGATAATACTCTCTGTTAATGGAATCAAGAGCTTCAAAAAAACGGTCAACCTTACGATCCTGCTCCTGCCGCTGAAGAATAGCATTGGCCATCTCAACCTTATTGTATTTATTTATGGCCATAGTTAACGCCTCACTCACACCCCTGTTAAAGTTGGATTCCTTAACCGAAAGGGCATTGCTGATCCAGTAAAGCTGCATCCCCACAAGACCTATCAGAGAAATGGTAATCAACACTATAAAAAATATGATAACGTTTTTCTTCATCGATAAATTAAAAGCTTCCTGTAAATTAATAGCTGAACTGTCAGCAATTTGTAAATTTACAAACACTAATAGCTATTGTTTTGATTTTAACAAAATTTAATTGGTTAAATAATTGAAATTGAGCGCCGTTAAGCCCATATTCAATTGACAGATTGAATATTACATGATATTTAAATACATGCTTAACACAAATTAACACCGATTAACTTTTTTTAAATCACTTGATGATAAAATTCATATATTTTTGTGTCAGGCAAACAAACACGAAAATACCAATGGTTCTCATTGGTTTTTACAGTGTATTAGTTTTTGTGGTTATTTAATTGTGGATTGAAACCGGCCGGAGTGGTTACCAGCCGGTTTTTTTTGTATGGCTCTGGAAATTTATCCTCAATTTACTTCTTATCTCCCCCCGGCTTGTTCTTAAATTATCTGGATTTTAAATGGACCCGGGCTAGTTTAACATAATTTCTAAATTGTATTTATTACATTTTAGGAATTATTACTACCTTTGATTCATTCAAACAATGTTTATGAAAACGATCCGGCACATAGCAAAAGAAATAAGCGCATCAGGGTTAAAAGTAACTCCTCAACGTATTGCTGTTATGCAAGCTTTGTATAAATTAAGCCACCCCCGTGCAGAGGAAATATACAATGAAGTTTCCGAAAGCATCCCCGGTTTATCGCCAACCACAGTTTATAACGTGCTGGATATTCTTGCCAGCAAAGGAATGATTAAAAGGGTTAAAACCGATTCGGGTGTAATGCGTTATGATGCTGTTTCAGATCATCATCACCACATGTATTGCACAGATACTGACAGAGTAGAAGATTTTTACGACCCGGAACTGGATCAAATACTCCAGAATTATTTTACCCGGAAAAAAATAGATGGCTTTAAGCTTGAAGATATCAAACTGCAGCTCATGGGAAAATTTCATGAATCTGAAAAAAGTAAAATCATTTAATATTAATCTTAAAAATCAAAATTATATGTCACAAACAAATCAAATAGGACTTGGAAATAAACAAGTTAAAGAACTGATTGAAAAACTTAATGACCTGCTGGCCAACTACCAGATGTTTTATCAGAATACCCGTGGTTTTCACTGGAACATCAAGGGTCAAAAATTTTTTGAGCTTCATGTAAAGTTTGAAGAACTGTATGACGACCTGCACATCAAAATTGATGAAATTGCCGAACGCATTCTTACCCTTGGAGGAACTCCCCTGCATACCTTTGAAGATTATGCAAGGGTATCAAAAATTAAAGCCATGAAAGATGCATCAGAAGATGTGGTGTGTGTAAAAGGGCTCCTGGGTGGCTTTAAAATACTTCTCGAAAAGCAAAGAATAATTCTTGAACTGTCTGACAAAACGGACGATGAAGGTACCAATGCCATGGCAAGCGATTACATCCGCGAGCAGGAAAAACTGGTATGGATGTACTCATCGTGGTTAAATAAATAAGATTCTGGTTTTGTTTATACTGAAGCTTTTTTAGTTAAAAGCTTCTGAATTGCAGACAACCACTACGGCAATTGCCGTAGTGGTTGTTTTTTTTATCCGGAAAACAGAAAATATAATCATGTTAAAAATAATCGGCAACGATTTGTTTTACAATATCTTGCAAGCACGAATGTCAACATACACGTATATATGCAGAATAATAACATAAGGGTTTACCCATATATATCGATACGTATATATAACAATTAAGTTTATATGAGAAAAGACCTAACTTCGCAGACAGTTTTGTGGTGATTATTGTTTAGTTTTTAATCCTTATCCAACAAATCGCACAAAGTTCTGTTAATTGCTTTTGATTTAAAAAACCTTGTATGAAAAAATATTTACTGATTACATTCTTTCTGACGGGGCTGACTTACCACTTGTTTGGCCAGACTTCCGATAATTCAGGAGAATGGACTTTAAATAATACCTGGGTTGGCAATGCACCAGATTACATCCTTCCGGGTAATAACCAAACAAATATAAACATATTGGGTCCTCATGACGTTTTCACCAATCAAGGCCTTACATTTAGCGGGAATAACGGAGTGTTAAACATATATGGGAAACTAATTATTCACGGTAACCTGATTATAGAAGGCAACAATTGGGAAATAAATGTATTTGATGGTGGAGAATTTATTGTTAACGGCAATGTTCAGTTTGATCAGCCTGCGCAAGGATCAGGGGCCAGCCCAGATCTAACCATTAATGGTGTTGCAACTATTAATGGTAATTTAACGGGTACCGGTAACCTTTTGGGAGATGGTGAATTATATATGAATGATGGAGTTATTGACGGAAATATTGAGGTACAATTATTTAATGGCAATATTGTTTATGGAGTAACCGATTTTACCCTGCCAGCTCCCACAGATTTGGATGGATATGAATTGACGGGACCCAAGGTATTTCTTGAATGGCAATTTGATAGTTCAGGAATTCCCGATGGAACCGTTTTAATTGGGTTCCAGATTTTCAAAAACAACAACCGGCCCACTACCCCAACCTACAATGCTTTTGTAATTCCAATAATAACAGTTGAAGAAGAAGACCTATATTATACAACAGGTGTTGGCATACTTCAATTTGAAGATACAGATTTACAATTTGACAACGAGCCTAAATATTTCGTGAGAGCTATCTATTTAAGAAACTCTGAATTTGTATATTCTGAAATTTCCAACGTAATTGACTTTCTCAACCAACCCCTCCCCATCGAGCTCCTCTCCTTTCATGCATCAACACTGGACAAGGCCATCGGTCTTTACTGGTCAACTGCGGCAGAAATCAATAATATGGGCTTTGAGATTCAGAGAATGAATACTTCTTCCAGCGGATGGGATGTAATCGGATGGGTTGACGGAAACTACAATTACAACGGTGTTCTTAACTACTCCTTTACCGATTTTAATCCGCAGGAAAGTGTTAACTACTACAGGCTTCGCCAGCTTGATTTTGACGGTGCTTATGAATTTTACGGACCGGTTGCTGCAGCTTTGGGTATGCCGGCGGGTTCATTCGATCTTAAAATCGTCAGATATCACAACGAAATTTTTGTGATTATGCCAGGTAACGAAACCGGTCTGCTGGAGGTTTTTGATCTTTCAGGCAAACGGATATCAGCTCAACACGCAAATGGTTCGATATCAATGCCCCTGGCAAGAGGGACTTACATCATCAGATTCTCAAACAATTATCAGATAGCCACTGCTAAAGTAGTATTGTAAACTGAAAAAATATTTTATAAACTCAAAAGGTGGGGTACAAGATACTCTGCCTTTTTTTTATAACTTCTAAAACAATTTCTATCTTTATCACAAAAAGCAAAGTGGTATGAGCAAAGCACCCATGATTAAGAAGGCTTCTGGCGAAAAGGAAGCTTTTAACCCCGATAAACTCAGAAACTCCCTGAAGAGAGCCGGCACTTCCGATGAGCAGGCAGACGAAATCCTTGATGATATTATACCGCAATTGTCAGAAGGAATGACTACCAAAGAGATCTATAAAATTGCATTTGGCATGCTGCGAAAAAGAAAGAGCTCAAATGCAGCCAGATACAGCCTGAAGAGAGCCATCATGGAGCTAGGCCCTACTGGCTATCCTTTTGAGCATTTTGTTGCCCAGGTGCTGGCCCATAATGGATTTGATGTCAAGGTAGGACAAACCCTTCAGGGAAAATGTGTTACCCATGAGGTAGATGTTGTGGCCACTCATAATAACACCCAATACCTTGTAGAATGTAAATTTTACAACAGCCAGGGAAAGTACGCCAATGTAAGGGTACCATTGTACATACGTGCGCGTGTAGATGACATCATAGAATTCAGGGAGAAACTACCACAATACAAAGAAACCCGCTTTTTCGGCTGGGTGGTTACAAACACACGCTTTACAGAAGATGCCATGAATTATGGGCGATGCGCCGGATTGCATATGCTGAGCTGGAGTCTTCCCAAAAATAAGGGAATTAAAGACATGGTGGAGCAGGCCAAAGTTTTTCCTATAACTGCAATTACAAGTCTCAATCGAAAGCAAAAAGAATACATCCTGTCAAAAGACATTGTTTTATGCAGGCAGCTGAAGGAGAACATTAATATCCTTCACGAAATAGGAGTGTCCGACAGTATGCGAAAAACAATCACCGATGAACTTGACGAGTTGGTTAATTCAACGGATTAGCAGTCATACGCGCTCTGAATGAAAATACCACAGTAAAATCTGCAGGTGTTTCATCAACCTGGCCTGTTAGTTTCACGCCAAATGTATGAGGCTGATTTTCAATCAGGTTGCCGAGTTTTTCAACACCATCGGTATTTACATCTAAAACGGTTGGATTGAATAACAAATCGTGTAATACGACATTCTGAAGGTCTACGATGTTTTTCTCATCTGCACCATCGGGATTAGAAGCAATCAAGTTGAAGCTAATGAGCTTTTGTTCTTCGGATCCCTGGTGAGCTTTTAAATGATATTTTACTTCCAGAATTTCAATTTTTTTAATTTTTGAACCGTAGTCCCCAATGATTGTTTCTTTTTGCGAAAGGTTTACAGACGCAAATTCAAGGAAGGAGTCATCATTTTCGTAAACAACAAATTCATGCTCAAAGGTGAAGGTCTCTTTTACGTCAAAAAGATCCTTATCACAGCTGTTAAGCATAAAAAGGCCAAATATGGCCAATACCGGGGTAATAAATGAAGTTTTCATAGGATGTGTGGTTAGTTTGCAGTAATTCTTATACAAAAATAGCATTTTCTTCCATATAATTGTATTTTTTCCCGTTCTATAGTATAAAAATAATGAGTGAACTGATTTTCGGAATTGATGCCACAAGATTTGGCTGGATTATGGCGGGTATAGGTGGAAGTTCTATGCTTTTTAAGAAAAAAAAAGCCGTCCTTTTACAGACGGCTTTTTTTCGTTGAAGAGAATTTAATTTACAACCAGTTTTTGCATTTGAATTGTTCCATCTAAATCATGTATTCTCACCATGTAGATTCCTGATTTCATACTATCTGTATTAATCATTGATGTATTGCGAGAAGATATTATTAGTTTTCCTGTGAGGTCAAAAACTTCAATTTGATCAACAAAACTACTTAATCGCACCTGGCTTCCCAGTTTAACCGGGTTTGGATAAAGGTGCAGTGAATTTTGTTCGATTTCCGATACAGTAGTTGGGGCTCTGTAAAAATATAAATTATCCAGGTAGATGGTTGGTGAGCCATCACCACCATCAAACTTGAATTGAATAACATCAGCCAGGTCAACACCGGTAAATTCGGATAACGGTATATCGTAGCTTACCCACTGGTTGGGGGTGATCGATAAAGCAAAGGGCGTTTCCTCGGGTCCGGTGCTGACAAGGAAAACATTAACAGAAGTAGCATCGGCTGTCCACATATCAAGATGCAGTGTTTCCATTTCCGTTACATTCAGCGGGTCAGCAAACTGTGTTCCCTGGTAATTGAAGTTTGTGTATTTCAGGGTTTCATTGCCTTCGATTTCAACAATGCTTACCATTGTTGACTGGCCCCAGTTGGGATTAAAATCTGTATCGGTTACATTGGCGTAGGCTTCACTGAAAATTGAAATTACATCTTCAGCATTGCGGGCTGGGGGTGTTGGTGCGGCTACCTCAGGTTCATCAGATGGAGTATCACCCACTGGATGGAAAGTAATATTGTCGAAATAAACAATATTATCCTGGTTTCTGTCAGCAAAGTCGGGGAAAATAATGATTTGTCCCAGTGTTCCGTTTTCAGGGTCTGGCGGGTTGATGGCATTTGAGAAATCGAATGTCAGCTCTTCCCATTCATTGGTAACCGTATTAGATACTTTAAGCTCCAGTTCTGCCCAGCCGGTTTCGGTGGCAAACTTAATTCCCACATCACTGA
>SKVR01000041.1 GCA_007129355.1 Bacteroidales bacterium
ATATAGGTTTAAATGCCAAAGTGATAAGAAGAACTGCAGGCTCATTTGCCGGTGCCTGGGGCTTCGGGCTGGATGCAGGTGTTCAGTACCGCATGGGCGACTGGCAATTTGCTGCCATGGGCCGCGATATTACATCCACTTTCAATGCCTGGTCGTACGACCTTGATGACAGAATGCGCGAAGTTTTTACCCTTACGGGGAATGAAATTCCTGAAAACAGCCTTGAGATCACTCTCCCCCGCTTCATCCTGGGTGCATCCAGAAGTTTCCTGTTATATGAAAACTTTGGTTTGCTTGCCTCTGCCGATCTGAACTTTACTACCGACGGCAAAAGAAATGTACTTATTAAAGGTGACCCCGTGAGTATTGAGCCTGTATTGGGTATTGAGCTCAACTACAGCCGGATCATTTTTTTAAGAGCAGGTGCGGGCAACTACCAGAGATATACCATGCCCAATGAAAAAATCAGGGGTTCGGTGCAGTTCAATATGGGCATAGGTGTGGTAATCCGCGATATATTAGCCATTGATTACGCCCTCACTGATCTGGGAGATAATTCCATAGCTCTGTATTCGAATATTTTTTCCCTGCGGTTTAATATCAACAGGAGAGATGATGCAACAAACTGAAACCATAATTAAGTTCATGAATTGAATATGCTCAAAAGACTTTTTATTATAATAACCCTCTGTCAGGCAGTAATTAGCGGATTAGCGCAAAATTACGGCAATGAGTGGATCAATTACGAGCAGCAGTATTTTGCCATACCTGTAGTTGAACGTGGGGTTTACCGGATTGACTACAACAAAATGCAGGAAGCCGGTGTACCTCTTGGAACATTCGATCCCCGAAGCTTCCAGGTTTTTACCCGTGGTTTGGAGCAGCATATCATCGTGAAAAATGAATCATCAGGTGTTTTTTTGCCTGGCGATTATATTGAGTTTTATGCCGACCGGAATGACGGCTGGCTTGATGCTGCTTTTTATGACAATCCTGAAAAACAACCCAACTCTAACTACAGCCTGATCAACGACACCATAACTTACTATCTTACCTGGAATAACCTCCTCAATAACAAGCGATTTGCCATTCAGGAAGATGATGATTTTTCGGGATTAAACCCCGCCAGCTGGTTTTGGTTTACCTCCCGCGAAGACTACACAACAAACTATTACGCCGGAGAAACCAATAACTACGGTGTTACTCAGCCGCAATATACTGAAACACAAGGCTGGTTCGATGGTGCAATCAACATTGGGCAGAGCCGCACCAAAACCATTCCCACTCCCAACATATTTACGGCAGGCCCCCAGTCGAATGTTGAATTTGCCATTGCCGGTGCATCCGATTACCGCCCCCTCAACCCTGACCACCATTTGCAAATACAGTTTGCCGGCCAGAT
Source organism: Bacteroidales bacterium (assembly GCA_007129355.1). Classification (GTDB taxonomy): domain Bacteria; phylum Bacteroidota; class Bacteroidia; order Bacteroidales; family UBA7960; genus SKVR01. The sequence goes on from SKVR01000041.1 coordinate 1,403, forward strand.
GATTGATACGCTTTACGATGGGTACAAACTTTTACGTTTTAACCAGAACATCACAACCAACAGTCTGAACCCGGCGGGTACTCCTTTTGTCTTCAGTTCTATCAATTCATTGAATTCTCCGGTCGACAGGTCAGCTATTGTTTATATCTCGGTACGATATCCGCATACATTTAATATGCGAAATCTCAACAATATCAAGCTGGAACTGCCCCCCTCTGCAGGCAACAGAACTCTTATCAGCTTTACAGATCTTAATGTGTCGGATCCAAATGATGTGTGGATTTACAATCTTACAAACAACAGCAAAATCAAAGCATTTTACAATGAAGATATTTTCCGGGCACTGGTAACCAATCCGACGCAACTGCGTGATCTTTACATTACATCCCAGTCGCAGATAAAACCGGTAAACATCCTGCGCCCGGTATCTGTAAATCCTGCAAGTTTTGCCAGATTCAGAAATTTTAATGCATCAGAGCATTTAAACTCTGATTACCTGATGATAACCCACAGTTCGCTCATGAATGCTGCCGGTAATTTCAAAAATTTCCGCAACTCAACAGGTTATAAGGTTTTGCTTGTTGATGTTGAAGAACTGTATCATCAGTTTGCCTATGGCATAAAGAAACACCCCCTTGCTCTGCGAAATTTTGCCAGGCACACTATTGAACATTATGATGTAAAACCCCGCAAACTTTTCCTAATCGGAAAAACAAGGCCCGAATCGGTTTACCGTAAAAATACTTCAAACTATGCTTCATCGCTGGTTCCTTCATTTGGGAACCCGCCTTCCGATATTCTGATTACCGCAGGTCTTGACAATAGCGGATATGCACCGGCCATTGCAACAGGCAGGCTGGCAGCGAAAAGCCCTGGTGATGTTTCTCTTTACCTTGACAAAGTAATCCAATATCACACAGCTCAGCAGGAGCCAAAGGAGTGGATGAAAAATGTGCTGCATTTCGGAGGGGGCTCCAGTATTGCAGAACAAAATGTGCTGGCATCATACCTGAGACAGTATCGCAATACTGTTGAGGATACACTCATGGGTGCATACGTAAGAACTTTTTTGAAAAGTTCAACCGACCCCATACAAATCAACCAGTCTGACTCGCTAAAGCAACTCATCAACAATGGCGTAACCCTGATGACCTTTTTCGGGCATGCTGCAGGTATCGGATTCGACATGAGTATTGATTACCCCGGCGAATACAGCAACTACGGGAAATACCCTTTTCTTGTTGCCAACTCATGCTTTGCCGGCGATTTATTTGCCGGTGCCATAAGCTCCAGTGAAGAGTTTGTGCTTATTGCCGAAAAGGGTGTTATTGGCTATCTGGCGGCAACATCTGCCACAGGAGCTTTTGAACTGAACCGTTATTCCAATGAATTTTTCCGCCAGATAAGCGCAAAAAGCTACGGAATGCCCGTTGGTCATGCCATAAAAGAAACCATAAGAAACATTCAGACACCCAATCAGTACATAAGAAATGTATCACTTTTGAAAACCCTTCACGGCGACCCTGCAGTGATATTAAACTCTCAACCCAAGCCCGACTATAAAGTTGAATCAGGCGATATTTTCTTTACCCCAAAGGAAGTTACCACTGAAATTGATTCCTTTACAGTAAATATTATTTCTACCAATCTGGGAAAAGCTATCAGAGACTCTATGTTTGTGGATCTGGAAAGACGCTTTCCTGATGGCACCACAGAAACCTATCAGAGGCGGGTTGCCACAACTCTTTTTAAAGATACCATAAGATTCCGCCTGCCTGTTGACAGGGAGAGAGGTATTGGAATCAATCAGTTCACCGCAACCCTTGATGCACTGAACCAGATTGATGAACTTACAACACTCAACAATACGGCATCTGCCAATCTTTTCATCAAATCATCAGATATTCTTCCGGTATACCCTTACAATTATGCCATTGTGGGTGAACCTGATATTACACTAAAAGCTTCTACCGGCGATCCTTTTATCAGCGAAAGAGATTATGTTTTTCAGATTGATACCTCTGCCGCCTTCACCAATCCGATAAATCATACACTGAGCCATAAAGGCGGTGTGTTAAGCTGGACACCACCCATATATCCCACAGATAGTACAGTATATTTCTGGCGTGTGAGCCTGGATTCAACGTACACCGGAGAATTCAACTGGCGGCACAGCAGTTTCCAGTATCTGACCGATAAACGTGGCTGGAGCCAGGCACACTTCGATCAGTTTGGCAATAACCGGTATCAGTTTGTTTTCCATAACAAGGGAAAAAGGATATGGGAGTTTGTGAATAATGTAAACTCCATACAGGCACAAACCGGAATATATCCTTATCTGGTCTGGACTGAGCAATTCATAAGGCAGAATGGTGTTACACTTGAAATATTCTCCTGCCTTGCCGATGTGGGTAACGGAATGTATTTTGCTGTTTTTGAACCTGTTTCGGCCGAACCCTGGATAACCTACAATATGGGAAACAATCTAGGCCCTTATGATAACTTCCACTGCCGGATAAGAGACATGTATACTTTCGACTATTATTCCACATCCGATATATGGCGTGAAAGGATGAGAACTTTTATCGACTCCATTCCGGATGGTCATTACGTGCTGGCATTAAGCCATCGCAATCATAATGCACAAAACTACCCTGAAGAACTTTACCAGGCCTTTGAATCTTTGGGAAGCGCCAATATAAGGGGCATTCAGAATAATACACCCTATATTTTATTTGGAACAAAAGGCTCACCAGTGGGCACTTCACGCGAGGTGATGGGGGCATCCGTTACATCCATAATTCAGCTCAACGACAGTATCCTTACCAACTGGAACAAAGGAAATATTCTCTCAGAAGTTATTGGCCCTGCAAGCCAATGGGAAGCCATACACTGGAAACAGGAAAATTTTGATGGTCTTGAAACCGATTCCGTATGGCTTAATGTAATTGGTATTAAGCACAACGGGCTGAAAGACACACTTTTTACCCATATCCAGCCGGAGCAGGGAACCATTCTTCTTACCGAAAACAAAATCAGTGCCGATGAATATCCTTATATGCAGCTTATGGTGAATATGATAGATGACGAAAACCGCACTCCGGCCCAGATGAAATACTGGAAAGTAATATATGAAGGAATTCCGGAAACTGCCTTGAATCCATCGCTGCATTATGTTTTTGAAAGTGATACGGTACCTGAGGGGCAAAAACTGATTTTCTCAACTGCTATTCATAATATCAGTGATTATGATATGGACAGCCTGCTGATAGATTACTGGATAATAGACAACAACAGACAGTATCACCCAATAGAGTACACACGCCAGCGACCCCATCCTGCCGGAGATGTTCTTATTGATACCATCGAAGTGAATACCAGGGGAATAACGGGACAGAACAGTTTGTGGATAGAAGTAAACCCCAACAATGATCAGCTTGAACAATACCACTTCAATAATATGGGTCAGATTCCCTTCTATGTAGAGAAAGATCGCACCAATCCTTTGCTGGAAGTTACTTTCGATGGTCGCCAGATCATGGATGGGGAAATTGTATCGGCCACCCCTTTTATTCACATTACTTTGCGTGATGAGAACCCATTCATGGCTCTAAATGATACTACACTGTTAAAGGTTTATATCAGCACCCCTCTGAATCCTGAATCCAGAAGGATATATTTTTACTCACACGGACAGGAAAACATGAGGTTTTTCCCGGCCAGCCTGCCCGAAAACACCTGTAGTATAGAATTTGAGCCCGATTTTGAACATGATGGTACATATACACTCAGAGTGCAGGCAACTGACAAATCCTTAAATGAATCAGGTGATAATGATTATGTGATCAGTTTTGATGTAATAACTGAATCTACCATTACAGAAGTTCTTAACTGGCCTAATCCGTTCAGTACCGCAACCCATTTTGTATTTACACTCACAGGTTCACAGCTTCCCACCTTCATGAAAATACAAGTACTTACCATTACCGGGAAGGTAGTTCGTGAGATAGATATGTCGGAACTGGGACCCATCCGCATCGGACGAAATATTACACAATATGCCTGGGATGGTACTGACCAGTATGGTGACCGGCTGGCAAACGGGGTTTATCTTTACAGAGTAATAACAAACATGGATGGCGAACAGGTTGAACTAAATCCAACAGCTGCATCAAGATATTTTCACCGCGGCTTTGGTAAAATGTACCTGATCCGATAAATCATTTTTGAACAGAATTCGAAAGGAACTGATGATCCATTACCCTGCAAAAATACTCATAGCATTTGGCGAAGCAGTTGATGAAAACAGCAAATTCATGTATTGGCTCATGAATAACGGTTACCCTGAACTGGCAGCACTAACCAACGCCCTGCACACCAATGAGGAAGCCTTTAACTGGCTCATGAAAAATAAATTTCCGCAATATGGAGCCTTTGTTAAAGCTGTCTGGGATGATGATAAAGCCCTGGAATGGCTGAGAACCAATGAATTTGAATTTATGGCCAGATTTGCAGAAGCATCCAGAGGAAACGAAGAAACATTAAAATGGTTTCTTGCCAATAACCTCCAGGTCTTTGTGATACTGAGTAAAAAGATTTATGCCTACAAGCAACGAAAGTTAGACGATTTGAGTGATTACCATAAAATTCAGTTTTAAATTATAGAGGGAGGAAAAATTTATGAGTTATACTTACAAGTATCCGATGCCTGCAGTTACAGCCGATGCTGTAGTATTTAACCTGAAGGATGACGAAAACCTACGCATCCTCCTTATCCAGCGAAAAAATGACCCTTTTAAGGGGCAATGGGCCCTTCCGGGTGGATTTCTGGATATGAATGAAACACTTGAAGATTGTGTTGCCAGGGAACTTGAGGAAGAAACCGGCTTAAAGGGTATAAAATTGTATCAACTGGAAGCCTTCAGCCAGCCCGACAGGGATCCGCGCCACCGAACCGTTACCGTTGCTTTCTGGGGTTTCTGTAAGAAAAATCCAAAGCTAATAGCCCAGAGTGATGCGCAAAATGTGGGATGGTTCGACCTGAATCAGTTACCATCACTGGCATTCGATCATGAAATGATTATAAAAAAAGCACTGAAAAGGGCTTTGGAAATCATGGCTGAATAAACAAGCTTTTACGCCAAAGTTTTAAGAATGGTTCTCACTATATTTTCAGCTCCTTCACCTATCTGAACAATATTGGCATCAAGCATATAGCAAGGTGTTGTGTAAATGTTGTTTTTTGCATCGATGATGACCTCACCGTGTTCGGTTTTCTTGTGAGATGCACCCATTCTTTCAACCGCAGCAGCGGTATCCTTATCCTGTCCGATGGTTAGTTCAACATCTCCGAGAATTTTTGCTACAATTACCGGTGAAATACACAATGCGCCAATGGGTTTACCTGCTTTATGCATGGCTTTAATAGCCTTTTCGGTATCCATATTTACCTTGCAATCATCACCATCAAAAGCAAAGGTGCACAGGTTCTTTGCCACACCAAAACCACCAGGAAATAATATGGCATCAAAATCATCGGCTTTAAAATCAGCAAGGGGTTTGATTTTTCCCCTGGCAATTCGGGCTGACTCCACAAGAACGTTTCGTTTCTCTTTCATTTCATCACCCGTAAGGTGGTTGATCACATGATGTTGTTCAATATCAGGGGCAAAAATTTCGTAATCCGCACCCTGCTTCTTAATCTGGTACATACTCAATGTAGCTTCGTGAATCTCTGCTCCGTCATATACGCCACATCCTGCCAAAACAACTGCAAATTTCTTCATCTTTCTGATTTTTAGAGTTTATAACTTAATTAAGATAGTCGTTAAAAGTATTTTCACAACAAATCAACTGCTGTATTTTAACAAATTTAAAACTATACCCATGAAAACCCAAACTTTATGTCTGAATATCTCTTAAAAAGAACAGAGAAGGACTTCTACTCATATCTCAGAGATGTTACCGGATCTTTTTGTGCGGCTTTTTTTGCCGGCATATAGCCAAAGATGATTCCAATACCGGCCGAAACCATGAAAGATATAAGTACAGATGAAAGTGTAACGATAGTAAGAATATCCGTAAACTGCATAATAAGTCTTGATATGGCAATTCCCATGAACACCCCGATAATACCTCCGGTAATACTGATTAAAACCGATTCGGAAAGAAACTGGAATACTACATCCGTTTTTTTAGCCCCAATTGCCAGTCTGATCCCAATTTCGCGGGTTCTTTCCATAACAGATGCCAGCATAATATTCATGATACCAATACCACCTACCAGCAATGAAATAGCCGCAATGGCTCCAAGAACTATGTTGAAAATATCTTTGGCCCTTTGCTCCTGTTGCAGCAAGAGTTCCGGTATGATGATCTCAAAGTCTTCCACACCGTAATGCCGTCGCATCAGCATCCGCTGAATAAGCTCTGAAGTAGGGGTAAGCAATTCCGAGTTTTCTACCTGAATAACTATACGATCAAGCTGATGATAACTTTTAGGGGTCGGTTCCGACTCTTCTGCTGCATTATTACCCATAACTGCCATTTGCCTGCCTCTTCGGCCGGTTCTTGCACGTGTTTGCTCAACTTCAGCGATTGAAACTGCAGCACGGTCGAGGTATCGCAATAAGACTGTTTGAACCGGCACATAAACCAGGCTTCCGTACTCACTGATTCCAAGTTTGTCAACAGACTGATTGCCTGTGATACGGTCTTCAACCACTCCCATCACAGTAAGCCAGTTGTTCCCTACCTTTATTTGCCGGCCAACAGGATTAATATTTCCAAAAAATACGGCACGCACCTGATTGCTAATAATGCAAACTGGTGACCCATTACTAACCATCTGCTCAGAAAAGGATGAGCCATAAATAATGTTCAGGCCGAAAAGCTCAAAATGTTCAGGGTTAACACCGGCAATCCTTACCGGCCTGCGAACACCCTGATGAAAGCCAAAAGTACTGATCTCCAGCTCAGGGCTCACTCGCTGCACACTGGGAATAATTTCCATTATACTGTATGCGTCATTTAGGGTAAGACCCGGAGAAAAACGTCCTTCCCATAGCTCCAGCTGAGTCTCATCATCAGGAAAAACAGGCCTGATTATGATGTTATTTACCCCAACAAGTTTCATCTGGTCAAGAATTTCCTGGCGGGCACCTGTACCGATGGCCAGCATGGCAATTACAGCACCCACTCCGAAAATTATACCCAATGCCGTAAGCATAGACCTGAATTTGTTGGCTAAAACAGCATCAAGGGCAATGTTCAGGTTATAAACGTATCTTTGAGATTTAACCATAGGGTTATTGCTTTATAATTCAATAAGACGAAACTCCTCGGGATCGCCGGGTATAGTAAGGTATACCATTTCGCCCTCACTTATACCTTCATGAATAATGATCTGGTTGTCGTTGCGAAGACCTGAACGTACCTGCTGTCTTACGATACGGTTTTGCTGGTCTTTGAAAACGTAGGTAAGAGTATCGAAAACATGAATTGCCTCCAGGGGAACAAACACCACATCTTCTTCAGTATGAGTAATGATGGTATTTTTGGTGGTCATTGCAGGTCGCATGATGGTATCTGACTCGTTAATACGTATTTTAACTTCGAATACCCTTGCATCCTGATTAGGCCTTTGCTCCCCGATATTAGCTACTTCGGTAACCACGCCTGAAAATCTTCGGTCGGGAAAAGCATCAACCACAATTTCGGCTTTCTGATTTACTGACACCTTACTGATATCTACTTCGTTCACATAGGTTCGGCTCATCATAACGGAGAAATCGGGTAATGTGGCTACAATATTATCCCATGTACTTATCTGTGATCCCACGGTAACCTTTGAGCCGTCCCATTGCCTGCGGTATATAACCATACCATCATCTGGCGCATATATTATAAATTCGTTCAGCACTTCCAACAACTGATCGTAACGCCTTTGCACCTGGTTAAGATTGGCCGTAACCTCCCGCATTCTTGCCCTTGTTTGCTCAAGCCTGAGTTCATAATTATGTGAAGCCTGATTATAGGCCCTCAAAGCTTTATCCATATTGATTTCAGCCTGCCTGATAGCTGCCGGTGGTTCATAGGACGACTGTTCATAAGCTATACGTGCTTCCTCAAGAGCATATTCAAGATTTAACAGATCATTCCGTGCATTACGCAACTCCATTGTTGTATCAAGCCGGGTTTGAGTAAAGGTGCTTTGAAGTCTTTCAAGCTCGGTTTCACGGTCTTGCAGCCGGTTGGAAATCTCGGCCCGGTCAAGAGTGGCCACCCAATCTCCTGCCTTCACATTAGTTCCTTCAGGTATAAGCTCACTGATTTGTACATTCCACAGGCCAACAGTGCGCAATCCCGAAGGCCCCTGAATATTCTCTGAATTTTGAGTTTCCAACTCGCCACTGGTATATACGCTTATTCTGAAATTTCCTCGTTCAACAGGAACCTTTATGTTTTCGGGTCCTACTTTCTCAGTTCTCAGAATTAACCATAATGCTCCGAGCACTAAAATCAATAACGGAATTAAAATAAGCTTTTTATTACGCATGACACATATTTATTTAGAATCATTTCCAAAAATCAAAATTATCGTAATTTTCCATTTTTTGCAGTAATTAAATAACGCTATGAATATAATTTATAGTTTATTAATAACCTTTTCTTTTTGTTCTATGAATAGTTGAGTCAGCTTACTCTGCAGAATCCATTAAGAAGGTTATTAACAATAAATCGTTTTTTTATTTTTTTTCGGGAAATATTTGGA
>SKVR01000201.1 GCA_007129355.1 Bacteroidales bacterium
ACTTTGAATGCCTATTTTATAGAGCTTTCCAATATTAATGATATGGTTGATTCATTGTTTATCCTGGCTGACAAGGATAAGTTATTTCTGCAAATGATTGATTCCATTAATGTCCAGTTAAATAAAAAAACAGAGCTTCTTGAGCAGTTTATTGAATTAAAGAGGCAGGATGAGAACTCCATCTTTTATCAAAGGGCACTGCATGAAATTGTTCAGATAGCAGAAGGGGAGGGAAAACTCAGGGAGATTACTCATCAGAGTGTTCATGATTTGGAACCGGATGAATTAGAGCAGGAAGAAATACCTGACGAGTCAGATGAAAAAGAAGGGCGGTCTCGATTTGGTAATTTTTTGAAATCAGTAGTCACAATATTTTCAAAGAATCCATATGATGATCTGCCTGCTAATGATAATTTAACCGAAGAAGATGTATCTGATGAACTTACATTAGCTCAGCAGGTAAGAACCGATTCAATTATTACGGTTTACCGAGATACTGACGATCTGAGGGGTGATATTGAAAGCACTCTCAGGAGCATAGCACAATCGATGGTTAGGAAACAGCAGAGATTAAAGGCCGAAGAAAACCGCATTTTAACAGAGGACAAAGAAGTGATGGATCGGATTTGGGGCTATGTTAAATTACTCGAAGATTATGAAAGAGCAAATGCCATTGAGAAAGCAGGAACTGCGCATAGTACAGTTAAGTCAACGTCAAATAAGATATTTATCATTGTAATTTTTTCCTTATTTGTTTTTATTATTTTTTCCATGTTTCTTGTTTCAGACATTAACAAAAGCAGGTTTTATAAAAACCAGCTTGTACATGCTAAAAACAGAGCTGAAGATTTATTGCTGGTAAAACAGCGTTTTATGGCCAACATCAGCCATGAAATCCGGACACCTCTCAACAGTATTATAGGATTTTCGAAACAACTTGGCAAAACTGATCTGAAAAAGGAACACAAAACGTTTGTTAATGCCATTAATCAATCCTCCGGTCATTTGCTTAATATGGTAAATGACATTCTTGATTTCTCAAAAATTGAAGCTGGTAAAATACATCTTGATGACACATACCTGAACATTAAGGATATTGCCGATGAAATTCATAATACCCTTCATATTATTGCAAAAGAAAAAAAGCTTGATTTCAATATTAACACCAGAAATCTCAAAAATCATCATGTGTCGGGCGATCCGATACGTATCAGGCAAATCCTGCTTAATATTGCCGGTAATGCTATCAAGTTTACAGAAAAGGGATCGGTGGAGATGGTTTTGTCGGATTATATAAAAGATGAAAACCCTGAAATTAGCTACGTAAGTATCAGAATTACAGATACCGGTATTGGAATTGCACTGGCAGATCAGAAAAAGATATTTGAAGAATTTGCACAGAGTGACAACCAGGTAAGCAGAAAATTCGGGGGTACAGGCCTGGGTTTATCAATCAGCAAAAAGCTGACAGAAATCATGAACGGGAGCATCGAACTACTAAGTCACAAAGGTAAAGGAACCACTTTTACCATTCATTTGCCTTTAAGAATTGCTGAGAAACCTATTGATAAGGTAGAAGTTAAAAGTGTGAAAACAGATCAAGCATTGGTTGCAAGGATACTACTGGTTGAAGATGACAAACTTAATCGTTTGCTATTAAAGTCGGTATTTAATGCGTATCCCGGAATCAGTTTGTTAGAAGCCGAAGATGCGATAAAAGGTCTGGAGCTTATCCAAAAGGAAAAATTTGATCTGATCATCACGGATATTCAAATGCCCGGAATGAGTGGTATTGAAATGGTCAGACAAATGCGACAGATTCCGGATTTGATAAATAAGAAAACTCCGGTACTGGCTTTTACAGCTGATATTACTCCTGAAAATATTTTTGAAATTAATCAAAATGGTATTGATGATTATATAACAAAACCTGTTGATGAAAATCAATTATTGAATAAGATTTCAGAATTGCTGAAGTTAGAAAAACAAAAAGCTTTTTCTGATTCAAATGATTCGAAAGAGAGCGATTTTACTGTCCTGGATTCCGGGAAGAGATATTCACAAGAGGATAAAAAACTTTATAATCTGGAAGGCTTAAGACGATTTACCGGTAATGATGATAAATCTATGATATTAATCATTGAGGCATTTTTGGATGATACCAAAACTCATATTAAGGAGCTGGAAGCAAGTTTAATACAGGATAACAGGCAGAATATTTTTCAGGTTGCTCATAAAATGTCCAATATGTTTGATATCCTGATGGTTAATGGTGCAACGGATTACCTGAAGAATCTGAGCAGGATAAAAGATAACGATATTTCTTCTGAGGAAATTACCGAAAATGTGAAGCAGGTAATTAACATAAGTTACAAGTTGCTAAAAGATCTTAAAGCAGATCTGGAAGGTCTAACCATTGAAAATGTCTGAAATTTTCCTGAAAAATACTTAATCGAGGGAAATGCCGTAAAGCTTCAGTTTATTGTACAATGTTCTGCGGTCGATATTAAGCAATTTTGCGGCCTTTGATTTATTGTATTTCGCTTTTTGCAGGGTTTGAATGATAATCTCCTTTTCAGTAATTCCAGTCTGGGCTTTTAAGTAGTTTTCTGATTTGGTATGGG
>SKVR01000089.1 GCA_007129355.1 Bacteroidales bacterium
GATTTCAGATTTTTGATTTTTTACCGCAGAGACACGGAGACGCAGAGATTGCGCAGAGTTTATTATTTTCAAAATTAATTATCTCCTTACTTTCCCACTTTCTTAATTTCTCACTTTCCCACTTCTCCATTTTCTTACTTTTCCATTAATCCAACCTACAAATCACTAAAAGAATACCCCAGTTTCAGCAAATTCTCAGCGAGCAGGGCTTTTTCCAGTTTTTCGGGCTCCAGAATACCAAGTTTTTCGTTTGCCTGGGTTATGTTCATTTTTTCGGTTTTCATGAGTTGTGCCAGTTCTGATGCTTTCTCATAACCTATGAGTGGTAAAAGTGCCGTAGTTATGGCCGGACTGTGCATCAGCTTTTGATGGGCAGTATGCGATTGAATCTGCAAGCCAGCCAACATGTTATGCAGCATGGTTTCATTGGCCTTTATGAGCAAATGCAAGCTTTCCAGCATGGCGTTTCCGATTAAAGGAAGATAGGCATTGAGTTCCATGCTCCCTTGACCGCATAGATTGCTGATGAGCATATCATTGGCATACACTTTATGTGCACAGCTGATGACAAACTCGTTGATTACAGGATTCACCTTGCCGGGCATGATACTGCTTCCGGTTTGTTTTTGCGGAAGTTTAACCTCATACTGGCCCATTATATCGGAACCGAGTAATCGCAGGTCGGAAGCGATTTTTTCAAGATTTACCGCATGAGCTTTCATGATGGCATGGACCTCCACCAGGGTATCCAGATTTTGTGTGGTATCGGTATGGTTTTCACTTCGGGTAATCGGCAATTGAGTAATATCTCGTAATTTGTGAACCACTTCCATGATAAAATACCTGGGAATGGCCATACCGGTGCCCGTTGCGCCCCCGCCCAGATTTACCACCTTGATTCGTTCAAAGCATTTTGACACTCTCCACCAGTCGCGCGAAAGCGCATCGGAATAAGCGCTGAACAGCATTCCGAATGATGAAGGTACTGCCTGCTGCATTTGTGTATAAGCAATACGCAGACTGCTGTTATTGGCTCTTTCGTGTTTTTCAAATGCCGATCGCAACTCATTGATATTCTGCTCAAGCAAATTAAGCTGTTTCATGAGAGCAATCCTGAGTGCCGTGGGAATGACATCATTGGTAGACTGGAAAATATTGGCATGAATAAACGGATCGATGTGCTCATACTGTCCGGGTTTATGTCCGGCTTTTATCAGGCTTGCATTGGCAATGATTTCATTCACATTCATGTTGATGGCTGTACCCGCGCCACCCTGAACGGCAGGAATGATAAAATGCTCAAAATACTCGCCAAGTGCTACTTCTGATGCAGTTTCTTCAAGTAATTTTATCACATCCGGGTTTTCGCAACCTGCGGGTAGGGGTTTGTCAGGGTATTTTTGTCCGGCAGCCTGAATGAAAGCTGTGGCTGTCTGGTAACAAGCCTGTTTCACCTGTCCTATAGCCTGGTACCATTCTCTTGAAAATGTGCTGTTGTTACTGAAATTTTTTGAAGCCCGCAAAGCGTGAATGCCGTAAAGAGCCTCTTCGGGCATGATTAACTCACCAATAAAATCTTTTTCCGTGCGCATGTATGTTGTTCTGTAATTATTCTTATCAGTATTTTCTGAAATGATTTGAATGAACCGGACGCTGAGCCTGTCGAAGCGTGTGCTTTCAAGGAAGCCAACCCTGTTTTTCAAAAGATAAAATTAACCATTTTACTTTAACACCGCGAAAATGCTGTCAGAATTGTATTTTTGCAACTTACTGCACAAATTATATATAATGTTAATCCGGATTTCCCTTGCGCCCTTTCAGGGTATTACCAGCAGAGATTACAGAAATGCCTATGCGCGGCATTTCCCGGGACTGGATTGTGTTTACACGCCCTTTGTTTCGGGGGTGCATCCGGAAAAGCTGAATCCGGTCAAGTTCAGAGATATGCTTCCCAGGGAGGATAATGTTATTGAAACGGTGCCCCAGTTACTGAGCAATGAACCGGCTGAAATTATTGCTACAGCAAAGTTCCTGAAAGATGAAGGCTACAATCATATTAACTGGAATATGGGCTGTCCGTTTTCAAGACTTGCCAATAAAAAGCGGGGTTGCGGCATACTTCCATACAAAGATGAGATCAGAAAAATGCTTGACCTGATCATGCCCGAAATCCCCTCAAAGCTTTCAATAAAAACAAGGTTAGGATATAAATCGCATGAAGAGCTACCGGGGCTGATTCATATTTTTAATGAATATCCCATCCATGAGCTTATCATTCACCCCCGTATTGGAACTCAACTTTACAGGGGTGATGTGAATCTGGATGGATTTGAAAGGGTTCTTGCGGAGAGTAAAATTCCCGTATCCTACAATGGTGATATCTACCATGCCAGTCGATACAGGCAATTGCAGCAACGTTTTCCCGGAATTAACTCCTGGATGATAGGACGCGGAGCATTGATAAATCCTTTTCTGGCAGCGCAAATGAAAGGAATTGTGTTGTCGGAAAAAGAAATGAGAACCCAAATAATGGCCTTTTATGAGGAACTCTTGCAGTTTACTCAGCAGCGGATACAAAAACCGGCCGGACAATTAGGATTCATGAAAGCCGTTTGGTATTATATGAGTGGGGTATTTACACAAGGCATGCAATATTTTGACAAAATCAAAGTTTGCCGGAATATGGAAGAGTTTTGCCAGGCTGCAGAAATATTATTGTCTCAGCCTTTTGCCAATGAGCATGAAATGGAAGAGCATTTTCGTTATAAACTCAAACATTTGTAGGTAATGTAATAGGGATAGCAGCCCTTGTTTGAATAAAAATCGATACTTAAAGCTTAAAGCAGGGATGCAATCCCTAAATAATTAACTTCTAATTTTAAGAAAATGAAAACAACAATCTATTATTTCATGGCAGCAATAGTTATCTCTTTGGTATCTCTTACTGCTGAAGCCCAGCGGGGCTATACCAAATTTGACAATGAGGAGAACATGGAAATCATGTATCGCTGGCAACGTGCATCGGTATTTGACAGGGAAAGTGATGCAGCTCTTAATATCAGGGTAACGAACCAGAATGAGTCAGCAGTGAACTTAACTTATTCGGTTGGTTTTTACATTGACGGTTTGCTGGTTTATGAAAGTGAAACCTACGAATTATGTCTGCAGGAAGGTCAGAGCCGCAGGGGCGGACTGGCTGGTTTAAGGTTTTCTATGGAAGGGGTGAAGCTCGATGATGTGGAGAAAGAAAACTTCCAGTGGGACTTTGTGGTTTTCGACGTGGATGAAGTGGAAAACTGTCGTTAAAATATTTGTAATTTTGACGGTCGTTGAGCTTGTAGAAACGACTTGGTCCGAATAGTCACTTCGACAGGCTCAGTGACCAGAGCTAGTTGGCCGTTGAGCCTGTCGAAACGAGCCCGTCGAAACGAGCTTGTCAAAACAATCTGGTTCGGAATTTCACTTCTACAGGCTCAGTGATTCATAAAATTCACTATCACCCTAAACATAAGCTGTCGCAATGGGAAAACAAATCAGTCTGGAAGAATTTCATCAAAAGATATTGCAGGGAATTCCAGATGAACTCCCTAACCCTAAACCCTGGGACCCCACTTTAAATCATGCCCCCAAAAGAAAAGATATCCTTACAAGGGAAGAAAAGAAGCTGGCATTGAAGAACGCATTGCGTTATTTTCCGGCCCGTCACCATGAAGTGCTGGCAACTGAATTTGCCAATGAACTGAAGGAATACGGCAGGATTTATATGCACCGTTTTCGTCCGGATTATAAGATCTATGCCAGAAAGTATGATGATTTTCCGCACAGGTCAAAACAAGCTGCAGCCATCATGCTCATGCTCAGCAATAACCTGGATCATGCCGTGGCACAACATCCTCACGAACTCATTACTTATGGCGGCAATGGTGCGGTTTTCCAGAACTGGGCCCAGTACCTTATCACCATGAAATATCTGGCCGAAATGACAGACGAACAAACCCTGGTTCTGTATTCCGGCCATCCCATGGGTCTCTTTCCATCCCATAAAGATGCTCCGAGAGTAGTGGTTACCAATGGCATGATGATACCCAATTACTCTAAACCCGATGACTGGGAACGGTTTAATGCACTGGGTGTAACCCAGTATGGCCAAATGACAGCCGGTTCATTTATGTACATCGGGCCACAGGGAATTGTGCACGGCACTACTATTACAGTGCTTAATGCAGGCAGAAAGTTTAGTCCCGGTGAACATGGTCTTGCAGGAAAGTTATTTGTTACAAGTGGTCTGGGCGGTATGTCAGGAGCACAACCCAAGGCTGCAGTTATTGCCGGTGCCGTGTGTGTGATCGCCGAAGTAAATCCCAAGGCTACCCATATAAGACATTCACAGGGCTGGGTAGATGAAGTTTATGATGATCTATACAAGATTGTGGAAAGGGTAAAAAAAGCCAAAGAAGCCAGAGAAGCAGTTTCCATCGCATATCAGGGCAATGTGGTTGATTTGTGGGAAGCTTTTGTAAAACATAATGTTGTGGTGGAATTGGGTTCTGACCAGACATCCCTTCACAACCCCTGGGCCGGTGGTTATTATCCGGCAGGTCTGGGCTTTGATGAAGCCAATGATATGTTGGCCAATGATCCTGAGCAATTTAAAATCAAAGTGCAGGAGTCGCTAAAAAGACATGTAAATGCCGTAAATGAGCTTGCAGCCCGTGGTATGTATTTCTGGGATTACGGCAATGCATTCCTGCTGGAAGCCGGCAGGGCAGGTGCTGATATCTTTAAAGATGACGGCAAATATAAATATCCGTCTTATGTGCAGGATATCATGGGGCCCATGTGTTTCGATTATGGGTTCGGGCCTTTCCGTTGGGTGTGTGCTTCTTCCGATCCGGTTGATTTGAAGGTTACAGATAAAATTGCCGGCGACGTTCTTGAAGAAATGATGCAGGAAGCCCCTGAACAGATCAAACAACAGCTAGCCGATAATCTTTTATGGATCCGTCAGGCAGAACAAAACAAGCTGGTTGTGGGTTCTCAGGCACGCATTCTGTATGCTGATGCAGAGGGTCGTATCCGAATTGCAGCTGCATTCAATAAAGCCATAAAAGAAGGAAAAATCTCTGCACCGGTCATTCTGGGCCGCGATCATCATGATGTATCGGGCACTGATTCTCCATGGAGGGAAACTTCCAATATCTACGACGGCTCACAGTTTACTTCCGATATGGCCATTCATAACGTGATTGGCGATAGTTTCCGGGGTGCCACATGGGTATCTATCCACAATGGCGGTGGTGTTGGCTGGGGGGAAGTAATTAACGGAGGATTCGGAATGTTGCTCGATGGCAGCGAAGATTCCGACCGCAGATTACGTTCTATGCTGCACTGGGATGTAAATAACGGCATTGCCCGAAGAAGCTGGGCAAGAAATGA
This sequence comes from Bacteroidales bacterium, assembly GCA_007129355.1. GTDB lineage: Bacteria > Bacteroidota > Bacteroidia > Bacteroidales > UBA7960 > SKVR01. The sequence continues at coordinate 5,437 of SKVR01000089.1, forward strand.
TGAGGCCACCTTTGCCATCAAACGCGCCATGGAAAAGGAACCTCTGCTGAAAGTTACATTGCCAAATATAGCGGATGATCAAATTATAGACAACTTTGTTTAAATTGGTTTGGTATTTGATTATAACGGAAACAGAATGACAAACTAAACACTTTCTGCAGCATCTGAAAGTTGAAATTAAAAAAAAATACTGAGATGAAAAGAAATTCCAAACTCCTGCTATTACTACTTTTCGGATTTATGTTCTCGTTTGTTTCATGTACCGATGAAGACCTGGATGATCTTTTTGGAGATCCAGTTGAAAAGTTCCTTGGTACCTGGAGGTGTGAAGAAGAAGGAAGTATTTCCGGCGGTGGCTGGAATTATCAGGTTGTCATTTCGCGTAATCATCAAAACTCAGCCGAAATTCTAATACAGAATTTTAACCTGCAGGGAGATTCTGAGACAGCCAGGGCTTTGATAACCGGAAACAATATGACCATTCCCCGGCAACAGATCTGTGATGATACTATAGAAATTCAGGGAAGCGGCACCTTCAGCAACGGCCAGGTGAATTTCTCCTATACCACCAATACTGGTGCAACGCTGGAAAGTTTTACCGGAAGGTTTTACAAACCCTGATCAGTTTTTCAGGAAATTCTATTGGATTTCGGGATGCAGGTTGTCAGATTCTGTCTCTTTTTTTTCATCGGCTTTACTTCTGGAAATACTGATATTGCTGAGCACTTCGTCGAGCACACTGTTCATTAGGTCATTGTCGAGCATATAGCATTCAAAAGCCTTTTCAAATTCATCAGCAGTAACTCCATATTTTTGAAATAAACCCCCATACAAATGAGGTATGGAATCCCTTATACTGTCAATGGGATGCTGATAACTTATATGAGCTTCCAGAATGAATACTTCTGTAAGCAAGTCAATCATAACTTTCTTTTCAACATGTTTTCTGCAGGGATTGTCAGAACCAATAATTCCGCAGGCGGCGATTGAAAAGACTAAGATAAGTATTGTTATAAGGGACTTGAATTTGTACATAATTCTATACTAAAAGTTCTTAAGTTGCTCAATGGTTTTTACCGGATCTTCTGAACCAAACACAAAACTACCTGCAACCAGAATATCTGCACCGGCATCCACCAGCTTTTGCGCATTCGTTGTATCCACTCCACCGTCAACTTCTATAAGGGCTTTGCTGTTTCTCTTGAGCAGCAACTCTTTGAGTTCTGAAATTCTACGGTAGGTTGAAGGAATGAATTTTTGCCCGCCAAATCCCGGATTGACTGACATGATGAGTACAATATCAACATCGGCAACAATATCGCTTAACAGACTTACCGGATTGTGGGGATTGATAACAACCCCGGCTTTCATATCATTTTCTTTGATAGAATGAATGCTTTTGTGAAGATGGGGACATGTTTCATAATGCACAGTAAGATGGTCAGCACCACTATTTTTAAACTCTTCAATATACTGATCCGGATTGGAAATCATTAAATGAACATCCAGGGGCTTTGTTGCAATGGATTTAATTTGTGAGATAATGGAGAATCCGAAACTGATATTGGGTACAAAGTGCCCATCCATTACATCCACATGAAACCAGTCGGCCTGGCTATCATTTACCATTTTAATATCTTTTTCCAGATTCAGAAAATTTGCGGCGAGAAGTGAAGGGGCTAAAAGGTGTGCCATAAAATAAAGAAAATTAAAAGATGGGTATAACAGATTTAAAGAATATCAAAATTAATAAGAATTTCTTATTGGCAGCTTTCCATCATTCACAATAATACAATAAAAAAACCGCATGGACAGGTATTATATTGTCCAAGCGGTTTTGGGTTTTCTCTATTCTGCTAAATTATGATCTGCGATTTCTTCTGTCGTCGCGTCTGTCACCGCGTCTGTCATCGCGTCTGTTGTCTCTTCTTTCATCGCCGCCGGTATCCTGAGAATCTGATTTGTCTCTGGGTAGCAATGCTTTGCGCGAAAGTTTGAGTTTACCTGTCTTCTTGTCCACATCCAGAAGTTTCACATCAATGATATCACCAGCCTTAATGTTACTTTCCTCAATGGTTTCAAGACGTTTCCATTCAATTTCGGAAATATGTAACAAGCCTTCTTTTCCGGGGATGATTTCAACAAATACACCGAAGGGAACAACGCTCTTGACGGTACCTGTATAAACTTCACCAATTTCGGGAATAGCAGTGATATTTTTGATTTTGTTGATTACAAAGTCGATAGATTCTTTATCATCAGAAACGATATCAATCACACCATAATCGCCAATTTCTTCAATAACGATAGTACAGCCACTTTCTTTCTGCATTTCCTGGATCACCTTACCTCCGGGTCCGATGATAGCACCAATGAATTCTTTGGGGATCGACATTTTTACTATTCTGGGTACATGAGATTTGTAGTCCTCGCGCGGCTCAGAAAGTGTTTTGTGCATTTCATCAAGGATATGTAACCTGCCGGTTCTGGCCTGTTCAAGAGCCTTTTCAAGCAATTCAAAGCTGAGTCCTTCAATTTTTATATCCATCTGGCAGGCGGTAATTCCATCGCGGGTACCTGTAACTTTAAAGTCCATGTCGCCCAGATGATCTTCATCACCTAAAATATCAGAAAGCACAGCGTATTTTCCGGTTTCCGGATTGGATATCAAACCCATTGCTATACCTGATACAGGTTTGTTGATTTTTACACCTGCATCCATAAGAGCCAGTGTACCTGCACATACGGTAGCCATAGACGATGAACCGTTGGATTCAAGAATATCGGAAACTATACGTATAGTATAAGGGTTGTCATTGCCATTGGGCAAAACGGGCTTAAGAGCACGCAGTGCAAGGTTACCGTGACCTATTTCCCGGCGGCTTGTACCACGCAGGAATTTGGCTTCACCGGTACAAAATGGCGGGAAGTTGTAGTGCAGCATGAACTTGCTTTTTCCTTCTACAACAGCACCGTCAAGAATCTGCTCGTCCATTTTGGTTCCCAGGGTAACAGTGGTTAGAGACTGTGTTTCTCCGCGGGTAAATATGGCAGAACCGTGAGCCATGGGCAGATAATTAACTTCAGTCCAGATTGGACGGATCTCATCGGGCTTACGTCCGTCAAGACGGATATGCTCGTTTACTACCATTTCACGAACTGCTTCTTTTTCAAGGTCATGGAAATAGGTTTTAATCAGCTTTGCTTTCTCTGCAAGTTCCTCTTCGCTGAAACTCTCCATGAACCCATCACGAATGGCTCTGATAGTATCGTATCTTTCTTGTTTATTTGAGATAACAGCACGCGCAGTATCATATATTTTCTGGTAAAGCTCTGAACGCATTCTTTCAAGAATTTCAGCGTCTTCTGTTTCAGGTTCAATCTCGCGTTTTACTTTTGCTTTCTCCACCTGCTCAGCAAGTTCTATCTGAGCCTGGCATTGCAGTTTGATAGCGTCATGGGCAATTTTGATGGCTTCGAGCATATCTTTCTCATCTACCTCCTTCATCTCACCTTCTACCATAACGATGTTGTCTATGGTGCCTGCTATTATCATTTCGATATCAGCATTCTCAAGATCTGAGATGGTAGGGTTTACCTGGAATTCGCCATTAATCCTGGCCACTCTTACTTCGGAAATAGGTCCGTTGAAAGGAATATCAGAAACCATAATGGCTGCTGAAGCTGCAAGGCCTGCAAGTGAATCGGGTAAAATATTTTTTTCTGCGGAAATGAGTGAAATCAAAACCTGGGTTTCGTTTTTATATCCATTGGGAAACATGGGACGTAATGCTCTGTCAACCAATCGTGATATAATAATTTCATATTCAGAAGGTCTGGCTTCTCTCTTGAAAAAACCACCGGGGAAACGTCCTGCCGCTGCATATTTCTCTTGATAATCAACAGAAAGGGGGAAAAAGTCCTGATTTTCTGATGCTTCTTTTTTTGATACCACTGTGGCAAGAAGCATGGTGTTGCCCATGCGTAGTACTATTGAACCGTCTGCCTGCTTGGCAAGTTTACCGGTTTCGAGGGTAATGGTTTGTCCGTTACCCATTTCAATGTTCTTCTGGATTCCTAATTTCGTGTTCGTCATAATTCTTCTTTTTTTATTTCATCAATTCTTTCATCTGGTCGTCAGGCTAATTTTAAGCAATAAAGTTAATATGAATTTGTACTTCGGATGATGATTGCTAAGCAATTTATTTTGATATTTATTTTGCTGTTGTAAAACAGGCAGTATTTTCAGTTATTCAGGGGTTTAAATGGAAATGATTTCTCAAAAGATTAATTTATTCGGAGTATGTTTTGTTCCCTGAGTTATAAAAAAGGGCAATTAATTTTTTAATTGCCCTTTTTTGATTTTGAAAAAAATTATTTTCTCAAGTTCAATTTCTTAATGATTTCGCGATACCTGTTAATTTCGGTTTGTTTGAGATAATCAAGCAATCTTCTTCTTTTACCTACCAGGTTGATGAGAGCTCTTTGAGTTCCTTTGTCTTTTTTATTTTTCTTCAGATGCCCTGTTAAATGCTTGATGCGATGGGTAAAAAGTGCTATCTGGCTTTCAGATGAACCAGTATCGGCTTCTGATTTGCCGTGGTTTTTAAAAATGTCTTTTTTTATTTCCTGACTAATGTACATGGTAATGAATAGGTTTGAATGTCAACAACTTTTGTATTTGGGTCTGTTTTCAGGCTGGCAAAGATACTAC
>SKVR01000039.1 GCA_007129355.1 Bacteroidales bacterium
CCGTAATAAACGGGATAACCATCGGTAAGTTCTTGTTTGCCTGTAATCTGGCAACTAACTATCGTCATCGTAATAACCGCGATTAAAGTGAATAAATTGATTTTTCTTTGATACATTGCTCTCATGTATTAATAAAATGCAGGCCGCAAAGATAGTTTTTAATTTTTATATATAGATAAATGCATAGAAGCCAGCCTGCAAAGAAAAAAGAGATTGCCTCAAATCAGCGTCCGGTCAAGACCAGGCTTCTGAATCAATCTCTTCTTAATATAACAAAATGTCTAGTTAATATAAATTCCTTCACCCACACCAATAGGTAAGTTAAGACCATACCATACAAATAACAGTACTACCCACATGAGGAACAGTATCACGGCATAGGGTATCAGCAAAGAAACTACCGTACCAATGCCCACCCGTTTATCGTATTTATGTATCCATCCCAATAATAACGGGAAATATACATAAAGGGGTGTAACACAATTGGTAATGGAATCTCCTACGCGATACATCAGCTGCACAAATGCAGGACTGTAGTTCAGCTGTGCCAGCATAGTTACAAATATAGGTGCAAATATGGCCCATTTGGCTGAACCGCTTCCCAGGAAGATATTTAGCAGGGCCACAATGATCATGTATAGTGTAAATAATACCGGTCCGGTAAGCCCTGTGGTGCGCAGAAATTCCGCGCCATTGATTGCGAGAATCTTATCAAGATTCGACCAGGTAAATAATTCAATAAACTGTGCTACCACTAGCATAAGAACAATATACCCTGATAACCCTTTCATACCAAACTCCATATGTTTCAGAATATCATTGGCTTTGTTGATGGTGCCTGTAGCTCTTCCATAAAAATACCCGGGAATGGCAAAGAAAAAGAAAAGGATGGGCACCAGTCCGCGAAGGAACGGTGATGGAACAATAAGCCCTGTATCCGGATCACGCAAAGGCCCCCAGGAAGGTGCTACCAGAATTACAATCAAGATGGTATAAATGAGAAGAGAGATTCCGGCACGTTTGAGGCCTTTTCTTTCGTCGTCGGTCATTCCCCTGTTTTGTTCCAGCTCTTTTTCGTCCAGCATATCGGCACCTGCAAAAGCCTGACAACGCGGAATGGTAAACCTTTTTACGATGAAAGCACCACCAAAGCCCAGCACAAAAGTTGATACTATCATAAAATACCAGTTGGCAGTGGCACTCACCTCAATGCCTCCATTTATTCCTGAAGCAACCTGTGTGGTAATACCTGCCAGCATAACATCGGTTCCGGCAATAAAGAAGTTGGCTGTAAAACCCGCCGTGGCACCTGCATAACCTGCAACAAGTCCTGCTATGGGGTGCAATCCCATTTTAGAAAAAATAAGTGCGGCAATGGGAGGTACAATTACGATTCCCGCATCTGAACCGATATTTCCGCATGCACCTATGATGAAAATCACAGGCAAAACGATCTGCTTAGGTACGGCAAATGCCACATTGCGTAAGGCAACCGCAAGTAATCCGCTTTGTTCGGCAATGGAAACACCCATGAGCATCACCAGTACCAGTCCAAAGGGAGCAAAATGCGCAAAGTTGGTTACCATCTCCTGCACAAACCAGCGCAAGCCTTCGCCTGAAACCAGGTTCCGGGCAAATACACTTTCTCCGCGTCCCGGATCAACAGCACTAAGGTTGAAGTAACTGGTTATGGCACTTAACACTATGATGATAATACATATCCATACAAACATCCAGAAGGGGTGGGGGAGTTTGTTACCCATTCGTTCTACCCAGCCCAGAAATCCCTTTGCGGGCTCGGGCTGCTGGTCGTTTTGGCCGGTTAATCCATCGTTCACCGGATTGTTTTTATTGTTCTCAATATCTTTTGACATAGTTGGCTTTTTTTGATTGGCTGCGCAAAAATGTGTTTTTTTTTGGTATTTCCAATAACATCCGCCAAAAATCATTGTGTTTTGATGATTGCAATAAATCTTTCTGCTTTATGAGCCAAATTTTGTTTTTTCTTGTATTTAATAATGTATGATTTCCGGGTTATAAAATTGTTAAACCCTTAAATAGTTAACAAAAAGCGATAAAATATTTTTTAAAGTAGACAAAAAATAAAAATATGACGATTTTTCTGTAAAACTCCGGGAAAATCTAGTAAGTTCAATTAAATTAATTTTTTAACCAATAATTCATAATGATGATAAGTGATTTTTACCATTTAAAATTTGTCTTGATTTCTTTGCTGATCAAGACCATGTTAATTACCGGTTCATTTACCAAAGATTTACAGGCACAACCACCCACTCAAGGCGCTACAAATTTTTCGGTAAACAATATTGAAGGAAACCGCTTCAGAGTGAGTTGGACGAGAGGAAACGGAGATAGACGAATTGTGCTTGCCAGTGATGTGGCAGATTTTTATGGTAGCGGAATTCCGGCTGATGGCGCAGACTACAATGCCAATAATTCTTTTGGACAAGGCGACCAGATTGGAACGGGAAATTTTGTAGTTTACAAGGGTACGGGTACAAATGTTACGGTAACCAATCTTGACAGTGCCACCACTTATTATTTCAGGATTTTTGAGTACAATGGCACGGATTTTCAAACCCTTTACAATACTGATGATGTGCTTGAAGGCAGCGGTACTACACTTTTTGCTCCACTTACAGGACCCGATAATTTGCAGATTTTTGACATTTTCGGTAATCGGGCCAGTATGTCCTGGGTTAGGGGAGATGGAGACCGTAATCTTGTAATTCTCAGGCAGGGAGCCATTCCCGGTGAACCGGTTTTATATCAAAGATACAATGGGAACTCAAATTTCGGTAGCGGATCTGCAGTGGGAGGTGGAAGAGCAATTGTGGCCGGTACGCAAAACTCGGTAAACATTACGAATCTCCAACCAAATACATGGTACTATACCCGTATCCTTGAATATAACGGAGTAAACTTTCCGGTTTATTCTTATGGTACTGCGCTGGTAGATTCTTTCATGACAGCTACAAAGCCTACCGTTGGAAGTACAAATGCAAGTATAAGTAATATCCAGGGAAACCGTTTTACTCTGGGACTTTCATCAGGTGACGGAACACGCAGGTTAATTGTTGTCAGACAGGATGAATCTGTGGAATGGACTCCAACAGATGGGTTGGACTATAATGATAATTCAAGCTTTGGGCAGGGAGACGATCTTGGAAATAATACATTCGTGGTAGGAAGAATTACCGGTTCTTCCCGTAGTATTACCAATTTAACCCCTGCAACAACTTACCATTATGCCGTATTTGAATTTAATGGTACGGATAATAATACATGGTACCTGACAGAGCCGGAACATGTATTGACAGGTCAGGCAGAAACACTATCGGCACCTACCATTCAGGGGGGAGATTTTGTATTCTCCAACATTACAGGTAATAGTGTATCCTTATCTTTTTCTCCAGGTAATGGAAGCGGAAGGATCTTACTGGCAAGAGCCGGGTCTCCGGTAGAGGATATTCCTCTCAACTTGGTAAGCTATTCATCAAATTCTAACTTTAATAATGCACCTTCCATTGGAAGTTCAAAAATTGTTTACCGGGGAAGTGGTACCGGAGTAAATTTGAGTGCACTGCAACCCGATACGGAATATCATTTTGCTCTTTTTGAATACAATGGCAGTAGCGGTCCTGTTTACAACCAAAACAATCCCGGCATTGATTCTTTCAATACCATTGGAGCTCCAACAGTGCCCCCTTCAAACCTCTCTTATTCGAATATTCAGGGAAACAGGATGACACTGGGGTACAGCACAGGAAATGGAATAGGTCGAATAGTAATAGCCCGGCAAGGTGCCCCCGTAAACGCCTTTCCGCAGAACAATGTGAGCTATAATGCTAATAATACCTTCGGCAACGGACACGATCTGGGGAATGGTAATTTTGTTATTCAGAACAGTACCAGTGGCTCAACTACTGCTTCAGGACTGGTTCCTGAAACTACCTACCATTTTGCTATTATTGAGTATAACGGAACAGGTGAAAACCGCCTTTATATGATTCCTGATTCAGCTCTTACAGATAGCAGAGCTACATTATTTCCACCTGAAGTACAGGCCAGTGAACTGAATTTTACAGATATAACTCCAAACTCAGTAAGGATCAACTGGACTCCCGGAAACGGAAACGGGCGTATTGTGCTTATAAGACCTGACCAACCTGTTACAGATTTGCCCAATGATCTTACATCGTATTCATCAAGGAGTAATTATCCCAATTCTCCATCAATCGGTACTTCCAAAATTGTTTACAGGGGAACAGCAAGTACAGTAGATGTTACCAATATTCCGCCCGGTGAATACCATATTGCTGTTTTGGAGTATAATGGAAGTTCAGGGCCGGTTTACAGGAGGGTTGATCCTCTCACAGGGAAGGTAGCTGTGGGTGGCCCGCCAGAAACCCCGGCTTCAAATATCTTTTTTTCAAATATTCAGGGAAACCGATTCAGAGTCAATTTTACAACAGGCGACGGCACATCGCGAATGATCATTGCCCGGCAGGATAGTCCGGTTAATGCATGGCCGGTTGATGGCAATTCATACAATGCAAACTCTACCTTTGGCGACGGTGCTCACCTGGGCAATGGCAATTATGTTTTATACTCGGGTATAGGTTCTTCTGCAAATATTCTTGGTTTGCAACCACAAACCACTTACCACATTGCCATTGTGGAATTTAATGGTTCGGGAGCTACATCGTTTTATCAGGATCCTGATATTGTTGCAACTGCAAGTCGTTCTACGTTATTTCCTCCCGATGTGCCCACATCAAATATGTTTGCAAATAATATTACAGGAAATCGCATGCAACTTACATGGACACGTGGTGATGGAAGCGGGAGGATTGTAATAGGCCGTATGGGACAGGAAGTAAATCAATATCCTGAAGATTTGTTTTCACCATCTACCCGTTCAATTTTTGGCAACGGTTATCACTTTGGAAATGGAAATTATGCCGTATATGCGGGGATCGGTGATAATTTCAACCTTACTGGTCTGGAACCTGATACTACCTATCATTTTGCATTTATGGAGTACAATGGCACCACAGGGCGGGTTTATTTGCGCGATACCATAGCGCTTGCACAATTTAAAACTGCCGAACGTCCTTTCGTTCCGACTTCAAACCTGACTGTCAGTAACAGAAACGGTGACAGATTAAGAGTGAATTTTACCACAGGTAATGGTGCCCGAAGACTCATTGTTTTCAAAAAGGATGATTTTGTGGATGCACTTCCTGAAGATTATACAACCTATGCCACCGGTCACTTTGGAGAAGGTGCGGAAATCGGTAACGGAAATTATGTTGTGGGTATTGCCACTGGAACCAATTCGCTTATCAGTGGACTGGAGCCTGATACACGCTATGGAGTGGCAGTTTTTGAATATGATGGTTCCAATGGCAATGAAAGATACATGGTGAATGAATACCTCACTGGTTTTGTGAAGACCTCAAGTCCGCCTGATATTCCACCCACCGGTTTAATAATAAGCAATGTGGGTAATGCGGGAGCCAGTCTGAGCTGGACCAACGGTTCAGGAGAACGCAGGATGGTGATCATGAGACCTTTCCAGCCTGTAACATTCAAGCCCGAAAATCTTGACAATCATGGAAGATCGTCAACAAATTTCAATAGTACTTTTAATCATCTGGGTGAAGGACACCGCCATGTGTATCGCGGTACAAACGATAATATCAACCTTACCAATATGGAACCCGGTGTAACATATCACATTGCCATTTATGAATACAATGGCCCAAATCAGCCGGTATATGGGCAAGTGCCATTAACTGGTTTTCTGACCACGCTGCCTGAACAGGGTATTGTAATTGGTGGTTTTGATGCCATAACTTTCTGCCCGGGTCAAACTTTCGCTGTACCTTATTTTTATGCAGGTAATCTGAATTCAGGCAATATAATCTCTGTCGAATTGTCAGACCAGAATGGCGATTTCACAAATCCAAGTCTTCTGGGTGCACAGAATACTGCAAATTCGCAGGGTTTTGTTTCGGCATCCTTGCCACTGAGCCTGGCACAAGGTTCCGGATACCGGTTGAGGGTTCTGGCCAGTGATCCTGAGGAAGTTAGTCCCGACAATGGTGCTGATCTGACAATTTCAGATCCACCAATTCCCGAAATTGTTGTTGAAGGTGATTCTACGGAAAGTTGCGGAGAACCTGTTTTACTTTCTGTTTCTCAACCCGGATATCTCATACAATGGTATCGTAATGGTGCAGCTTTACCCTTTGGCACAGGAAATACATGGCTGGCTGAAGTTTCAGGAAGCTACCAGGTAGGGATTTATGGTGCATCTGAAGGATGTGAAACACTATCTGAGCCCGTGGTAATAAATATCTCTGAGGCACCTGAGTTTGTATTGCCGCTTGATGATGTGTATTGTGTGGATCACGGACTGGTGTCTCTTGAAAATACCGAACCACAGGGAGGTACATATACCGGACCCGGAATATCCGGCAATTTCTTTGATCCTTCACTGGCAGGTGTGGGCCAACATTTGATAAATTATACCTATGTTGATGCTGATACGCAATGCGAATTCAGTACAACACAAATTGTATTGGTAGCAGCCTTACCAGTTGTAAATCTTGTTTTACCTTTTGATACAATCAGCCAACTGGATAATCCCATTCCATTGGATATGGGAGAACCAACCGGCGGAATTTATTATCTGGGTAACAACCAGGAAATCATAACTTTAATTCAGCCTTCGCAGCTTGAACCCGAAGAATACTGGTTGTTTTATGAATTTACTGATGGTAATAGCTGCTTAGGTATTGATTCTGTGCAGTTCTTCGTTACCGAACCTCCACAGATGGTGTTTGCTCCCGAACTGGAGCCAGTTTGCCAGAATTATGGTCTGCTGGAATTACCTGATGGCACCCCGGAGGGCGGAATATGGTCGGGTGCATTTGTAAGCAACAACACATTGGATACAGAGGAAGCCGTAAGTGGTGATTTCTGGTTAAGTTACACAGTGGAACTGCAGAATGGTTACTTCCAGTCTGATTCTGCCCTGCTCACTGTCCTTCCTGTTACATTTACAGAGCTATCAGTAATCCTTTGCGAAGGTTCAGTATATGAAACAGGTGGAGAGGTGTTTGCCGAAAGTGGCTTATATACAATTGTGCTGGGAGAGGCGGCCAATGGATGTGATTCACTGCTCTATCTTGACTTGAATATCGGTCATCCGGAGCTTGTTGTAACCCAGGATATTTTAGTTTCCCTTGATGAAAATGGAGAAGTTTCCATTGTGCCTGATGATGTTTACAATGGCTCTCTTCCCGACTGGAATATTGAAAGTATGACGCTGGATATCCAGGATTTCTCTTGTGATGATATTGGAGAAAACAGTGTATATCTTACCATAACCGATGAGAATGGCAACCAGGCATGTGGTACAGCTGTGGTAACAATCGAAGATAACCTGCCCCCGGTAGTTCTTACGCAAAATATTACCGTTGAGCTTGATGAAAATGGTGAAGCTTCAATAACAGCTGAAGATGTGGATAATGGCAGTACCGATAATTGCGGTATAGAATCCATGGAATTGGATGTGGACTTCTTTACTACAGATAATGTGGGTGAGAATACTGTTACCCTTACCGTTTTTGATGTAAATGGCAACAGCGCTTCTGAAACAGCTGTTGTAACAGTTCTGGAATTCATCGCCGATACTTATATACTTACACTCGCTGCAGAACCTGAAGAAGGCGGTACTGTTGATGGAAGCGGACAGTATGAACAAGATGAAGAGATAACTCTTTCTGCAGTTGCTTCCGAAGGCTATGTTTTCCTGAGATGGGAAGATGAAGATGGCACCGAATTAAGTACTGAAGCCCAGTTTGTTTTTACCATGCCCGACAGGGATGTATCTCTTATTGCCTTCTTTGATCTGGAAAGCACGGTTGATGATGTCATTTCTTCTCATCTGAAACTATTCCCGAATCCTGCAAATGAGAAGGCCAATATTCATACAGGATTTGTGATTAACTCCCTCACGGTAACAGATATTACCGGAAAGGTCGTTTATTTGAGCAACCCGGTTAATTCTGATGAATACCTGTTAACTGTTTCCGGTTTTGAACCGGGGATCTATCTTGTGTCTCTGCAACATGATAATGGTGTTGTAACAGTGAGATTAATGGTTAACAGGTAATACGATGTTTTCTAATTAACTGGTTTTTATTAATCAGAGATCTCAAACTCAGGCCGGTTCTGAAACTTCAGAGCCGGCCTTGTTTTTACCAATTGGTTAGTTTTGAAAATAATCTGAGCTGAACCTTCATGATTTATTCATGTTATGATTACTTTTGAGCGGTTAAAAAACTTATAAAATCAAAACATATATGAATTCAATCAAGTGGTTATACAAAAGATTATTACATATAGTTATTCCCGCATTTCTTTTTGCAACTTTGCTTTCCTGCAGTTCACGCCAGCATGCCGATCTTATTCTTACCCACGGAAGCATTTATGCAGTAGATGATGATTTTGGTGTTTTTGAAGCCATAGCTGTTAAAGATGGGAAAATACTTGAAATGGGAAGCAATGAAAGTATTCTGGGAAATTATAAGGCAAAACAGATTGTTGACCTTGACGGGAAGTTCGTTTATCCCGGTTTCATTGACCCGCACAGCCATTTCATAGGGTATTCGCTCAATTTGCTGCGTGCTAACTTGTGGATGTCGGAATCCATGGAAGAAATCACACAGCGCCTTCAGGTCCATAAGGAAAGCATGATGGGTGAATGGCTGCTGGGCAGGGGCTGGGATCAGAATCTGTTTGAGGTAAGACAGATGCCCGATAATACACTTCTGAATGAAGCTTTTCCGGATATCCCGGTATATATTGTGCGGGTCGACGGACATGCTGCTGTAGCCAACGACAAAGCGCTTGAGATGGCCGGTATTACGGCAGAAACCCAGGTTGAAGGAGGAGAAGTGCGCGTGCGTGATGGCAAACCCACCGGTTTGCTTATCGACCGGGCTATGTACATGGTATCTTCACTAATTCCTTCACCTACGCTTGAAAGTAAAGTAGCACTGCTGAAAAGAGCACAGACGGATATGTTTGCTGTGGGACTTACTTCAGTTTGCGATGCCGGATTACCCAAAGAAAATATTTTATTGCTGGACAGCCTCCTTAAAGCCGGCGAGTTGGATATCAGGGTGTATGCTATGCTAAGCCCTTCTGATGAAAATTTTGAATATTTTTTACCACGCGGACCATACATGACTGACCATCTTACCGTAAGATCAGTAAAACTTTTTGCTGATGGTGCCCTGGGTTCAAGGGGTGCCCTGATGAAAGAACCCTACAGCGATGATCCCGCAAATTACGGAATCCTTGTGGATGATATGGAGCTCATGCGCAGAGCCTGTGAACTGGCCTTGCAGCATGGTTTCCAGGTAAATACCCATGCCATCGGTGATGAAGCCAATCATATTATGCTCAATATGTATGCTGATTTCCTGGAACCCGGTAATGACCTGCGCTGGCGTATTGAGCATGCACAGGTGGTTGACCCCGCTGATTTTGATCTTTTTGGTGATTATAATATTGTCCCAAGTATCCAAACCATTCATGCGGTATCCGATATGGGCTGGGCTGAAGACCGCGTTGGGCCTGACAGAATCAGGGGAGCTTACGCATATCGCGATCTGATGGATCAGGTGGGGTGGCTGCCCAACGGAAGTGACTTCCCTGTTGAGCAAATCAATCCGCTGTACAGCTATCACGCAGCATTTACCCGCACCGATCACTATGGAAAGCCCGAAGGCGGTTGGTACCCTGAGCAATTGCTTACCCGCAAAGAAGCCATCAAAGGCATGACCATCTGGGCTGCCAAAGCCAACTTCGAAGAAGAAACCCGCGGCAGCCTCGAACCCGGAAAATTTGCCGATTTTGTAGTCATGGATGTGGATTTGCTTACTGTGGATGA
>SKVR01000135.1 GCA_007129355.1 Bacteroidales bacterium
TTCCGGTCTGTCCATCTTATGCTCCACTAACGTTGCACCGGAATGCTTTAGGCCGGTATTCAAATCTATGCCTGCATGAAAAGTGAGTGTATTGATGCCCTGATTGGGTGCAACAATCAATCCGTTGGAAACATGATTGAAAGATATTCCTGTCCTGAGCAGCCATTTGTTGGTGATAAGAGGAATGTTACCTGTAAGGGAAATTTGCCCGTATGCATTAAGATGAGACCCCAATGCCCTGTTAAGATTATTGTTTGACGGATGATACTTTTGGGTAACATATCCCGGCCCAAAACCTAACTTTAACTGAACCGGAAATCCACGGGTTAATAAGGGAAACCACATACCCAAATAAGCCGAATGAACATAACCGTAAACGTCATTATTACCCAGGTTTGAAAAAAAATAACCTATTCCCAAAACCGTACTTTGCAGCGAAGTTTCATTTTTATTGAGAAATATGCCACTAAGATCCAGACCTGTAATTCTGTCCTCATTCAAAGCGGCCTGAAGGGCGTAATGAGGTGTCATCCTGCCGTGGTGGATATTCAGATTTAATCCAATTACCCCTTTATCATCAGATGCCGGGCCATCGTTGCCTGATAAAAGCGGAAGGCTTAAAACAAGCAGAATACAAAAAACACAACCTGACTTAAGTATCAGCTTCATTTTTATTATTCCTCGGTTTTCTAAGTTTCGTTAAATCGTAAAAATATAATATGCCCAAATATAAAAGTATCAAGCGAATAATTTATGTTTTTCAGGTGAATATTTGCGGAGTTTTATTGGTAATATCCGCGCTTTATTGCGGTCAGGTGTTATAAATATTTTAGGGGTTAACCCTATGTCTTCAAATTATTTGCCCTGAAAATGCTTTCAAGTTAATACTCTTTCGCATTTTTGAGTAACTGAATTATCACCATTCCATTTTATTTAATTTCATTCTATCTAATTTCATTTAACCTTGACAGAAGACAGTGTTTTGGTTGGAAGGCCCTGCAAGAGATTAAAATAATTTGTCAATGAGTTAAATATCTTTTTTAATAAAAATAAAACGCTACATAATTATGAAAAAATCGGCCATGTTATTAACATGGGGAGTTCTTTTATTCGGAATGCATTTGCTGGCTTTGGCAGATGACAACAAGGGACTACTACCCGTTAATCAGGATGGTATTGAGACGGGCGACTGGCGCAATTTCAGGCCGCATTAAGCGGGCAATGCTACAGACTGGATAAGGCCCAACTTTTCGATTAACCAGATTGATCCAATTGATGGCGATTTCTCTTTGCGGTTGCCGTCTGATGACAGGCATCACCAGTGGTTTATGCCCAGCAACACCTTCTACCTGGCAAAACCGGTAACTGTTACTGTTGATTTTCGTGTGAGTGGCGCAGGACCAGGGAAATTGGGTGGGCGGCCAGTCGAAAATGCTCGATGATGGTGAGTTTAAAATGTGTAACCGAATCCGCGATAATCAGGTTGGGGCTCGACAACTGGGACCAGGCGGGTGTTACCTATTTATCGTTCATCACCGATGCCCACGGCAATGTCAACGACGCGCGTTCGTTGCCCTTTTATTAACAGGCCCGCAAAGAACCCAGATGCAAATCAAGGCCGAAAGGCTTGTTCCCGGCAAAACCTACCTTTTTTTCTGGACAACGAAATGATGGGTGAAACGTTGGCCTATAAATTCGGAAATATTATGTTCACCATACCGGTTCAGCAGAAAAAAGAAAAAAGCTTTCAGTTATTGCAGAAAAAGACGGCTGAAACAGGCAACCTGTTCAGTTTCTTTACTCGAAAGGGATATACCGTCTTCCGGTTTCGAAAACCGAATATACTTTTTATGATGTGATTATTCCCGGGATTGAATTGAGCTATAGCCCCATCTGAAAATCACTAATCTTCCAATGCGGTCTTAACAAAATCAGAAATATCTATTGTGTAAGAGTTATTTAAAATTATTAAACAATTTGTTTTTCTTCTTGTTTCTTTTAAATGAACACTAACTCATGTAAATGAGATAAAATTTTAAAACTAATTGAAATTTTACCTATTAATCATTAATAAGAAAAGTAAAATGAAAAAGCTGAAATTATTTACCGCAATGCTTGCAGGTACATTCCTGATGGCTGCCTGCGGCGGAACCAGTGAAAAAGCTGCTGAAGTATCAGAAAGACTTGAACCGGGCGAAAGGCCTGAAAATGCAGTTGTGAAAAACATTGATATGTCCCGAAGTGCCGTTGCCTGGGAAGGTACCAAAATAACAGGTAAACACGACGGTACAATCGCTTTGTCATCAGGTGAACTTTATATCGTCGATGACCAAATTGTGGGTGGAAACATTGTAATCAACATGACAGAGATCGTAGTGCTGGATATCGAAGATCCGGGAACCAACGCCCGTCTGCAGGGTCACCTTGAGTCTGACGATTTCTTCTCAGTGGCCACCTACCCCGAGGCAACCTTTGAGATGGCCAACATTGTAAAGCGTGAAGATGCGGCTGAAGGTGAATCCAATTATACCATCAGCGGTAATCTTACCATCAAAGGCATTACCCATGGAATCACTTTCCCGGCTCATGTGCATATGGAAGACGGTTTAATGACAGCCAGGGCTGATTTTGATCTGGATCGTACCATGTGGGATGTAAGATTCGGCAGTGGCCGATTCTTCGACAACCTGGGTGATAACCTCATTCACGATAACTTTAATCTGAAGTTGGATATTGTGGCAGTGAACTAACTGAGACCGAATATATCGGTCATTGAGGATGTTGAAACATTGTGGATAGAATGTCACTTCGAGAGGCTCAGTGACCTAAAAAACGGGGTTTTTTAATAAAAACCCCGTTTTTTAGTGCCTCTTTTTAGCTGTGGCTGGATTCATCCCATTCCGATTCATCAATATCATCAGAATCTTCATCGGTTCGCCAGGGAAAGCTGTATAATCCGGCTTCCAGCCTTTCGCGTTTTTGCTCGTCGGTCATATTTTCATACTCTGCTTTGGCAGCCAGTAGTTTTTCCCTTTTCTCTTCTTCAATGACTTTGAGTTCGGTCATGTATTTCTTTTCTATCCTGTTTGTGAGAAAGTTATTGGCCACCGATGGAAAGAGTTCCAGCAACAGTTCTTCTTTTTCATTTGCTGCAAGTTTAACACCCCCAAACTCATCCAGAGTAGGATTTTCCTGCTTTTGATAATCCTTAGGATCGTAGGCTACTTCTTTAGGAGAACCTGTAATTTGCTTACGAAACGCCGGGTCGATGGGTATAGGAGTTTTGCCGTAAAGGCCTTTAACCAGGTTTACAAACTGATTTGACTTATGGGTATACATGGGCTTACCGGCATTTTCATCCTGTACGCAGTTTACGGCCTGTACGCCTACAATCTGGCTGGTGGGTGTAACCAGTGGCGGACAACCGGCAGAAAGCCGCACACGGGGAATGATCTCAAGCACACGGGGCAGCAAATCTTCAAGCTTCAGCTGCTTTAATTGTGCCAGCATATTAGTGTACATTCCACCAGGCACCTCTGCCATACGTACATTCTCATTGGGTGGCGGAAAATTGAAATATTGTTCAATAGCCTGGGTGGTTTCCAGGAGCTCACGTTCTTTCTTTTCTGTGGCCAGATCGATGGCTTTGTAAAACAAATCATCAATGGCCACCGGAAGCTTATCCTTTGAAAGGTCAAACTCCCTGGGGAATATTTTGTAGGAATCAAATTCGGCAAGTTCCTCACGTATCGTTTTCAATTCACGATTGATGGGGTCAATAACATCCACATTAACACCGGTATTAATTCCAAGCTTATCGCAGAATATATGAATGATTTCATAGGCTGGTGCACCGGGACCGCCTGCGAAATTCAGAATTGATGTATCAATAATATCCACTCCGTTTATGATGGCAGTAAGTGCCGAAGCCAATCCATAGCCGGGAGTAGAGTGCGTATGAAAATCGATGGGAATTTCAAGTTCCTGCTTCATCATTTTTATGATGATACCTGATTTTACGGGTGGAATTAATCCTGCCATATCTTTTATGGTGATCATATCGGCACCCATCTCTTCCAGCTCTTTTGCCTTATTTACAAAATATTCAATGGTAAAGATCTTTTGGGGCAGGGGCTTCCCTTTTAGATACCCAACTAGGCGTTCTTTTTTGGAGAACCGAGGGTCAACGGTATAACAAACCGTACAATCGGCAATTCCGCCGTTTTCCTTCACAAATTTGATGGTTGACCGGATATTATTGGCATCGTTGAGAGCATCAAAGATTCGCATGATATCAATACCAGATTCAATGGCATTGCGGTTAAATCCTTCAATTACCGAATCGGGATATGGATTGTAGCCAAACAGGTTACGGCCACGCGACAATGCTGTAAGCTTTGACGAATCGCCAATGACCGCTTTGATTTTTTCAAGTCGTTCCCATGGATCTTCATTCAGATAACGCATTACCGAGTCGGGCACTGCCCCACCCCACACCTCCATGGCATAAAAACCGGCATCTTTAAAGAGCGGAAGCACCCTGTCAACCTGTTGCTGTGTCATTCGGGTGGCAAAAAGTGATTGCTGGCCATCACGTAAAGTAAGATCTCGGATTTTTAATTGCTGATTCATATATTTTGGGGTTTTTTATTAAATAACAACGATACAAAGATAAAAGAAATGCAGCATTGTTAATAGTTAACAAAATTTATCTATAACAAAAAACCATTGTTTTTATTCATGTTTGATAACCGGTCAGAACGGGAATTCGTCTTTATCATGATCCCTGGGTCCATGATCATCACTTAAAGGAATAGCTTCCTTGTGCACGGCATTGCTTTCCACAAAAATGGCTTTATAGGGTTCAGTCGGACAGGCATATTCACAGGCGCCGCATCCAATGCACAGATCAGGCTCCATTTCCGGAAGCCACAATCCATTATAGGGCACCATTGTTACTGCTTTGGTGGGGCAATGCTCGGAGCAGGCGCCGCAGTCAGTGCGGTCAATGGTAACAATGCAACTTTCATACATAAACTTAGCAATACCTACCTGGGTTATATGCTTGGTTTCCCTGTCGAGTTTCTTAATGGCACCTGTTGGGCAAACTTCTGTACATCTTACGCAATCGAAATTGCAGAAGCTTTTATGGTAATCGAGTTTGGGTTGCATAAACCCTTCCAGACCATAATCAAAAAATGAAGGTACTATTACATTGGTTGGACAGGCACCCACACATAGGTAGCAGGCAATACATTTACCTGTAAAATGATCATGACTTACTGAACCCGGAGGTGTAACCGGCAAACTCGTTCCGGTGGGAACCAGGCCAGGGTGGCTGGTATCTGCCGGTTGGGCAGCAGCCATTTTTTTCAGTACAGGAACACTCAACAGGCCGGCAGCAAGTGTGAGAAAAAATGATCTCTTCTCTATTTGCAATAAGCTGTTGTTTTGAACCTGAACTTTTTTTGCGGACGCAAAAGCATTTTCGTAATAAAGCCCGTTGTTGGCGCAGCTGTCAAAACAGTTGAAGCAACTGATGCACCTTCCATGATCTACAATTTTGTTCTTACTGTCAAGACATTCAGCCTTACAGACCCTCTCGCATTTTCCGCAGAAATTACAGGCACTGTCATCAAAAGCAATACGGTAGAGAGAACGTGAAGAAACCAATCCAAGCATCGATCCTACCGGACAAAGGGAGTTACAGAATAATCGTCCCCGCCATACACTCATAACGGCTATTACACCAAAAATTCCCATGGAGACTGCAACAACATCAGCCGGAAGAGATTGAGCAAGCATGGGCGAAACAGCATAAACTTCAAAGCTTTGCAAAAGCCATACAAGGCTGTTATTTAACATGCTGAACACAGGCTGAATCAAGGTTACGGAAATTTTGCCAAAGTTGGAATACGGATCCAGAAGATTCATTAGAAATAAACTGCCAAAGATCCAGAACAGCAAAGTAGCAGCAAGCAAAGAATACCTGAGAATCAGTTTTTTGTTGGAAGTATAAACAAATCTTCTTTTCTTTCTGGGTTTAAAGCGTTTTCCTGCTGCTATTATCATATCCTGCAGGGTACCCAGGGGACAAATAGACGAACAGTATACCCTTCCGAATAAAAATGTAAGCAACAGAACCAGTAAAAATCCCAAAGATGAAACAGCAAGTGTAATAACCGTAAACCTGAGCAAGGAAGGAAAAAACTGAAGCCGCAGAAAAAACTCAGCCACCGGATCAATGACTCTGCCATGAATATTCAGAAAAAACAGAAGAAGAAAAACAAAGATCAATAATGAAACTCCTATACGAATTTTTTTCAGATGGCTAAGTTGCATATTAGAAAAAGAATAAATGAAAAAGAATAAATGAAAAAGAATAAATGAAAAAGAATAACAAATCAATTCAGAAATACTGATAATTTCTGAATACAGCTGAATTAAAAACCTGGTATTACATAAATACCCTCTGAATATTCATTCTGGACAAATCAAGGCTGCCGATATTCATTCTTTCGGCAATGGCCAGATGGCCAATATTGGCAGGTTGTTCTCCGAAAATTAAAGTACTTGCAGCATCTGCAGCCACAATGTCGGATGATATCAGCAGACTATTTTTCCTTACCAGGTCGGCGGTAGATGTTCCCCTGGGGCCATTTTGGGTCATAACCAGCATGGCATCCACTATATTAAGATCGGGTTTGCGGAAAAGGCAAAAATCAGCGATGCACTGGTGCAGGTCATTACGATGCCAGTAGCGACGGTCCCATACAATTCCCATCAGGTTTTTCATGGCTATGGTAACGTTGGTTGAACTGTGATGCTTAAGAACGGGCACATTGATAAACACATCATTGTCAAGGATCTGCTCATGCACCTTTGCCTCTTTTAGCCTGACTGCGCCAGGAATAGAAACATCACGGTAGTTTCGTTCAAAGTTTCCCGGAACAATACGTGCACCTGCATCACGAGCAGCTTGTTCAATGCCACTGTTTTCATAGCTGCGTTGCCAGTTGTCGCAGGTATGGTCAAAAACGGTTACCCGGGAAGCACCGGCCTGCAGACAATGCCTTACGATAGCACCTATCAGGTCGGGGTTTGTGTTGGCAGCCCGATCTGGTATTACATCCCATCCTATATTGGGTTTTACAACAACGGTTTGTCCGGGCTTTACCCATTGCGACATACCACCCATTTCCTGCATGGCACGTTCAAACATGGCCACAAGGTCATCTCCCCTTACTGCCACCAGGTCGTAGTTGCCTTTAATGATATGGGGCCTTAATCCGGCCAGAGCGGGAGTTAATGGACCCAAGGCCGACGCGCCCAGTCCGGCCGCTGCACCATACAAAAAACTCTTTTTCAAAAAATCTCTTCTATACATGGTAAATATTTTGAATGATTGAATCTCGAATTAAAGTGATATTATCACAAAATTAAGATTCCTGAAATAATTTTCTTAATTTTGGAGTGATATATATAATAACAACTGCTTATTTAAAGTCATTATAAATTAAAAAAAGATTATTATGACAGCAACCGTAAGAACTCATACAACGGGCATCACTATGAGAAGTATAATTTTTGATATTGTGGCACTTGGCTTCATATTTCTAATGCCTGCATTTTCACACATGCTTGCTTTTCCACTTTATTTTATTGAACCCATGCGTATCATGGTAGTATTGGCTATGGCTCACACCCATCGCAACAATGCATTCTTGCTGGCACTGGCATTGCCGCTGTTCTCCTTTGTTATTTCAGGGCATCCCATATTGGTAAAAGCGGTAATCATATCGCTGGAGCTGATGGTTATGGCAGGCATCTTTTATCTGCTGAAGAAGTACATACCCCTTTTTCCAGCCATTTTTAGTGCTATTATCGTCAGTAAGTTATTCTACTTTGCAGTAAAATTTCTTGTTCCGCTAAAAGCAATGCAATCCTTGGGCTATGGAAACTTTTTCGAATTTTCGCTATGGATACAACTGGCTACTTCATTGGTTTTAAGCATTTACCTGTGGAAAATGTGGAAAACATCAGCCGGAAAAGCCTCAGCTTAATTTTCCCTGGTAAAAATTACTTCAAGCTTAACCCAAAACCCCTATCGGTAGCATACAATTCAACCAGCGCCGATAGGTTTTATAACACTTTTGCGGATAATTATCAGGAATTTCCAATTCCTTAAACCTTGTAAAGTAAATTCATGAACGTTATTATTACAGGTGCTTCCCGGGGTATTGGTCTGGAATTGGTAAAAATATTTACCGGAAATAAGAAAAACAGGGTTATTGCGCTTTCGCGGAATATTGAACCATTAAAAAAACTGAAAGCCGCGAAAAACCTTCAATATCTCTCGTTTGATCTGAGCCATAATGAAGGTGTTCTGCAACTGAATAAACTGGTTGAGGAGCATCTGCATCAAAAAGTAGATATTTTGATAAACAATGCCGGCCTTTTGATTAAAAAACCTTTTTCCCGGTTTCTGCCCGAAGATTTTGACCAGCTTTTTGCAACCAATGTAAAAGGTCCTGTACAGTTGATTCAAAATCTATTACCCTACCTTAATCCGGGGTCGCACGTTGTAAACATCGGAAGTATGGGAGGATACCAGGGAAGCGTTAAATTTCCCGGTTTATCGCTGTATGCTTCAAGCAAAGGCGCACTGGCCATTTTATCGGAATGTCTGGCGGTTGAACTTCAACCTCAGAATATTTTTGTAAATGCCCTTGCCATAGGCGCAGTAGATACCGAAATGCTCAAAGAAGCTTTCCCCGGTTATCAAGCAGGTGTAACATCATCGGATATGGCATCTTATATTGCAGATTTTGCCATGAACGGTCATAAGATTTTCAATGGAAAAATCTTACCCGTATCCCTTTCCACTCCCTGAAGTGTATGTTTAATTTTCTCCTAATCCCTAATCCCTAATTTATTCAACCCCCATTTTTTATACCTTTGAACCCTATCCCGAATCACTTTCAGCTCTCGGGATTTTCGCTCCAATAACTCAATAAGTTAATAAAATAAAATAAATTAAATACGAAGCACGAAAACCCTTATTTCCTTATTTTCTCATTTTCTCATTTTCTTACTTTCTTACTTTCTCAATAACTCATTAACTCAATAACCCATGAACTCATTAACTTACTAACCAATAACCCATGTCCGACAGAAGCGAAAACATAGAGCACCCCGGAATCATAGACCGCATTGAAGGCAAACGGGTATGGGTGAGCATACAACCCCAGTCGGCCTGCGGGAACTGCCATTCCAAATCCTACTGCGGCATGGCTGAGGTGGCTGAGAAGATTGTTGAGGTTCAACCACCTGCTCCCGGCACAACATTGGAAAAAGACCAGCATGTTATCATCTCTCTTAAAAAATCGCTGGGATACAGAGCTTTGTTTCTGGGTTATCTCCTGCCTTTTGTAATTCTTTTGCTATCGCTGATCATTTTAATATCCATTACCGGTAATGAAGCACTTTCTGCGCTAACCGCCATAATGCTCATGGTACCCTATTATCTGATCCTGTACATCAACAGGGACAAAATAAAAGCTTCTTTCCGTTTTTTTATTAAGCAATAATACCCTGCATCCCTTTTCATCACTCACTAAGCAGGCAAAAATCCAGTCCTAACAAAATCGTAATCTGTCAGTTGTTAACAGATTAACATCTTGAAAATTTAGACGAATTCTAAATTGCGATGCAACGAATTGTGCCCCAAAGGATTCCGGAAAACTCTTTACTATCAAAGCTTTAAATTAAAGATAAAACGAACATTGGAGCACGTTAAAAATGTGACTTTCATAGGCTTTGATTTGATTAACTTTTCTATTTTTGCCCGAATAACAACTCAGGTATAAAAATTACATATTTTTTTTCATTCACTAACAAAACCAAATCAGGTGAACGAAATTACACTTATCTCCGTCATTTCTCTGGGCTCTTTAGGCACCATAGCAGCAATAGTATTATATATGGTAGCCCAGAAATTCAAAGTAATTGAAGACCCCCGAATAGATATTGTTGCCGACAAGCTTCCCGGCGCCAATTGTGGTGGATGCGGCTATGCTGGTTGCAGGGCACTGGCCGAAGAAATCGTAAGAAAGGAAAGCCTGGATGGCATGAACTGTCCTCCGGGGGGCAACGAAGTTATAGCTGAAATTGCATCGGTACTCGGTCTTGAAGCCACCGAACAAGATCCTACCATTGCCGTGGTCAGGTGTTCGGGCAGCCGCGAGAATGCTCCGCCCAAGGTAAAATATGAGGGTGATATGACCTGCGCCTTCGCCCACAGTCTTTTTGCCGGTGAGGGGGGGTGCCCCAACGGTTGCCTGGGATATGGCGACTGTGTGGTATCGTGCGATTTTGATGCCATGTATATGGAAGAAGAAACCGGCCTGCCTGTAGTAAAAGATAACTGCGTATCTTGCGGAGCTTGTGTGAAGGCATGTCCGCGAAGGATTATTGAAATAAGAAAAAGAGGCAAGAAGGACCGTAGGATATTCGTATCGTGCATCAATGTTGAAAAGGGCGGTGTTGCCCGAAAAAACTGCAAAGTAGCCTGTATAGGTTGTGGCAAATGCGTTAAGGAATGTAAGTTTGATGCCATTGTAATGGAAAACAACATTGCATATATCGATTACAACAAATGCACACTTTGCCGTAAATGTCCGCCGGTGTGCCCGACCAACGCTATCCACGAACTGAACTTCCCGCCAAGGAAGCCCCGTCCGGAAACCAAAAATGAGCCTGCAAAGGCATAAAATATCTTTTTTGATTTTTTAAATGTATTGTGAATCAAAAAAAGGAGACCTAAATTGAAAACTTTTAAACTTGGAGGTGTACATCCACCTGAAAATAAACTTTCGCAAAGTGCAACCATAGAAGTGTTGCCCCTGCCTGAAACCGTTACCATACCACTCTCGCAGCACCTTGGAGTGCCCGCAAACCCTGTCGTTAAGAAAGGCGATTCTGTAAAAGCCGGACAGTTGATTGCCAAGGGAGAAGCATTTATTTCAGCCAATATCCACTCATCAGTAAGCGGAACAGTGCAGAAAATCGATGATGTTACAGATACCAGCGGCTATCGCAAAAAAGCCATTGTTATTAAAGTGGAAGGCGATGAATGGGAAGAAGGGATTGACCTGAGCAAAGATCTTATTAAAGATATTACACTCAGTCCCAAAGAAATTGTAAGCCGGGTAAATGAAAAGGGAATTGTGGGTATGGGGGGAGCAACCTTCCCATCGCATGTAAAACTTATGGT
Organism: Bacteroidales bacterium; assembly: GCA_007129355.1. Lineage (GTDB taxonomy): Bacteria > Bacteroidota > Bacteroidia > Bacteroidales > UBA7960 > SKVR01. The sequence goes on from SKVR01000135.1 coordinate 11,276, forward strand.
ACCCCAGGGAAAAACAGCCGAGTTTCTCATTATCAACGGTGTGGAGTGTGAGCCTTATCTTACCTCTGACCACAGACTTATGCTCGAGAAAGCAGAAGAAATGCTGGTGGGCATACAGATACAAATGAGAGCACTAAATGTTGAAAAAGCCATCATTGGCATTGAAAACAATAAGCCCGATGCCATTGAACATCTCAGGAAACTGCTAACTGAATATCCAGGCATCAGCGTTGAACCCCTTAAAGTTAAATACCCGCAGGGAGGTGAGAAGCAGTTGATCAAAGCCCTGGTAAACCGCGAAGTCCCATCAGGCAGACTTCCCATTGAAGTGGGTTGCGTGGTTCATAATGTAGGTACCTCTTTTGCTGTTTACGAAGCCGTTCAGAAAAACAAACCTCTGGTGGATCGTGTGGTAACTGTTACCGGCAAAGGACTTAAAGAGCCCTCAAATTTCCTGGTACGTATTGGTACACCCATTGCCAATCTAGTGGAAGCTGCAGGGGGAATGCCCGAAAATACCGGTAAGGTGGTTAACGGCGGACCTATGATGGGTAAATCACTGAGTGATATCAATGTTCCTGTAACCAAAGGTACAAGTGGTATTCTCTTATTTCTGCAAGCAGAAACCTCACGAAAACCGGTTCATAACTGCATACGCTGCGGCCGTTGCGCAAGCATTTGCCCCATGGGACTGGAACCCTACCTGCTGGCAGTTCTTTCAAGTCATAATAGATTTGAAGATTGTGAAGAAGAAAAAATTATGGATTGTATTGAATGTGGCTCTTGTTTGTACATATGTCCATCGGGCCGTCCATTGCTCGACCAGATCAGGATCGGAAAAAATGAAACGGGTAAATTGATCCGTTCACGGCATAAGTAATCATGTTTTGTTAAGAGAAATCATCATAAAAAATAAAGCATTGCTAAACCACAGATAATTATGAATTTATTAACCGTATCGGGCTCACCCCATGTTTACACAGAAGAATCTGTGAGCAAGATCATGTATGGTGTGTTGTTTTCGCTGATACCCGCTGCCCTGGTTTCTTTCTATTTTTTCGGACTGGCAGCCATCATGGTAACACTGACAGCAATTGTATCGTGCATGTTCTTTGAGTTCATCATTCAAAAATACCTGATAAAGGGGCCTGTAACAGTATTTGACGGTTCGGCCATTATTACGGGTGCACTGCTGGCCTTTATTGTGCCTGCCAGTCTGCCCCTGTGGATGGTTGTTATAGGATCGCTGGTTTCAATAGGAATGGCAAAGATGACCTTTGGAGGGTTGGGAAAAAATATTTTTAATCCTGCCCTGGTAGGAAGGGTATTCCTGATGATTTCCTTCCCGGTGGAAATGAATTTGTACCCCAAACCCACTTCATTCAGCACTCAGCTAACCGATATTATTACAGGTCCCACCCCTCTGGCGGTGGTAAAAGAAGGTGTGGCGCAGGGAGAAAAAGTATCGGATCTCCTGCCTGAGGTACCCGAATACGTTAATCTGCTGATGGGTAACATGGGAGGTTCTGTTGGTGAGATATCAGCATTTGCCATCCTGCTGGGTGGTATTTATATGCTGATCAAAAAAATCATCACCTGGGAAATCCCTGCATCTTACCTGGGTTCTGTTGTAATACTGGCAGGTATTCTCTGGATGATTGACCCTGAAGTATATGTTGATCCCTTGTTTCATTTGGTAACGGGTGGTTTAATGCTTGGGGCCATTTACATGGCCACCGATATGGTAACCAGCCCTATGAGCCGCTGGGGAATGATCGTGTATGGCATTGGCTGCGGTTTCCTCACCATTGTTATCCGGATTTTCGGGGCTTACCCCGAAGGCGTGGCATTTGCCATCTTAATTATGAATGCTTTTGTACCCTTAATCAACCGAGGTTTTAAACCCAAACGTTTTGGAGAGGAGGTAAAAAATGGCTAAAAAAGAATCTACCTTTTTAAATATGGTGCTCTCCCTGTTCCTTGTAACAGCCGCAGCATCCTTTACACTTGCTACCGTGTATAATCTTACTGCCGAACCCATTGCCCAGGCGCGTGAAGCCAAGAGGCAGTTTGCCATCAGCCAGGTAGTACCCGAATTTGACCGCCTGGAAAGCAAGATGTTCCTGCCCCCAGATGGAGGCGATTCTCTTGAATTTAACTTTGCCTACCTGAACAATGAACTTGTAGGTATTGCTGTGAACACCTGGACCAACAGGGGCTATTCAGGCAGAATTACGGCGATGGTGGGCTTTTACCCCGATGGAAGAATTTCTGACGTGGTGCACTTACAGCACAAAGAAACTCCCGGGTTGGGCGACAAGATTGATAAAAGTAAAAGCGACTGGAGCGATCAGTTTAAAGATATCGACCCTGAAACAACCACACTGAAGGTGAGAAAAGACAATGGAGATATTGATGCCATTACTGCTGCTACCATTACAGCTCGGGCATATTGCGATGCTATTCAGCGAGCTTATGATACCTTTGCCGATCACGTATTATCACAAACCAAACAAGAGGAAGGTCTGGAATTATGAAGCAATGGAAAAATTTCACCAAAGGATTTATAAAAGACAACCCGGTTTATATTCTCTTGCTGGGTTTATGCCCCGCACTGGGTGTAACTACCTCAGCCTTTAACGGATTGGGCATGGGGCTGGCAACCACATTTGTTCTTTTGGGCTCAAACACTGTGGTTTCCATTATTAAAAATTTGATACCCAACAAAGTAAGAATTCCTAGCTTTATCGTGGTCATAGCTTCTTTTGTAACCATTGTGCAACTTACAATGGAAGCCTACATGCCCGATTTATTTGAATCGCTGGGCCTGTTCATCCCTCTTATTGTGGTAAACTGTCTGGTAATGGGCCGTGCAGAAGCTTTTGCAAGCAAAAACAACATAGGAAGCTCTATCGTGGATGCCATGGGTATGGGTCTTGGCTTTACTTTGGCACTTACTATGCTGGGCGGAGTAAGGGAGATTTTAGGTGCCTATTCTATTTTCGGAATACAGCTCATACCTGGAGTTACTGATGGTATGCTGGTATTTGTATTGGCCCCCGGGGCATTTATCGGAATGGGTTACCTGATTATCCTGTTTAATTATCTGAAGAAAAAAACTGCTTAAATTCATAAACCATGGAATATTTCGCAATTATAATCGGAGCCATTTTTGTAAATAACATTGTACTGGCACAGTTCCTGGGAATATGCCCTTATATTGGAGTTTCGGCCAAAGTATCCACTTCAGTGGGAATGTCGGGAGCAGTATTATTTGTAATGACACTGGCAACCATCGTTACGTTTTTAATTTATAACTACGTACTGGAGCCTTTTAATATCACGTACCTTCAGACCATTTCCTACATCCTGGTAATTTCATCACTGGTGCAGATGGTTGAGATCATCTTGAAGAAGGTTAGTCCTGAGCTTTACCAGGCATTGGGTATTTTTCTCCCGCTCATAACCACCAACTGTGCAATTATGGGTGTGGCACTTCTTACCATTCAGAATGAGTTTACTCTTTTGCAGGGCGTAGTATTTGCCATTTCTCATGCAGCAGGCTTTGCGCTAGCCATTATCCTGTTTGCAGGTATAAGAGAACATATGGAGCTGATGGATCTGCCCAAAGCCATGCGTGGAGCACCCGCAGCCTTAGTAGTAGCAGGTATTCTGGCACTGGCATTTATGGGATTTGCCGGTCTGGTATAAATCAAGCCCAACGATTCCCGGTAGAATTTTTATCTTGTTTTTCTCATAGGATTATTATTCCGGGATTATTAATAAATTGTGAGCGCAACCCGGGGCTGGTTCCCCGGGTTGTTTTATTCCAAACCATTAATACGACTTTTAATTAGTATTACATAAAACAGTGAATATTCATTCAGTCATAATAAGAATTGCTCAAAATTACCTCTGCGTCCTGATAGATTATTAAAGCATTTTATTTTACAAATCATACCCCACAAAAAAAGCCCCGCAAAAACGAGGCTTTCCTTATAAAAGTGTGTTTGATTAATATCAACCCTGCTCCTGTTCAGCATTTTCTTCCGCTTCTTTTCTTCTTTCTTCAAGAATTTCCTGTCTTCTTCTTTCGCGTAAAAGTTCACGCACATGAGCTTGTAAATCCTGATCCGTGCGGTATTCATTAAGAACTTCCTGATAAGAAGTGGTTGTAAATCCCTTTTCTTCCAGTATAGTAGTAATCATCGTTTGCTGTTCTCTCTGAAGCTGGCTTATTTGGGGGCCAAGCTGGTTGAAAGCATTTACTTCTTCATCTGTAAATGCACCGCCCTGAAGAGCACCTATCTGGTTGGCACGGGCAATCTGGTTAAATCTTTCCAGGGTAAGGTCAAGCTGACCAACGGTTTCGGCCATTCTTTCCTGGGTTTGTCTTTGTAACTGACTGATTTCCTGATTGGCATCAAAAAAATTCAGCAAAGATTCGTTTTCAAAACGAAATGTTTTTTCTTCCTCATTCTCTTCATTCTCGGGTTTGTCGGCAAATGCGTTTACAGGCTGCAGAGCTACTATTGCAAAGGCAAACAATAAAGTTGCAAGAATTGAGCCTGTTGTTTTTTTGTTCAAAAGCATAATTTTGGTTTTTAAAAAAAGTAATTTGTTGGTTAAAAATGATTTAGGGCTACAAAAGTAATGATAATACTGAAACCCACTAATGATAAAAAAAGTTAATTTTAGTTTTGTCAACTTTGTTTAAATACTTAATATCCCAAATAAAAACAATTTTTTCATGTAATGGTTTGACCTCCATCCATTTTTTTTATAAATATTAACAGTAAAACTCACTTAACATATTGGATATCAGGGAATATAAACTCATACTTTTTTAAACTTCAGATGGAATGCATGGGCTGATAATCTATCAGCAGTAACTGTAATTCCGGTATCATTAAACTTTTCAACATCCCTGACATGATTTCTGTGATCCTTAAGGATATCCTTACCGGAACTCAGGGAACTCCCCTTCTGCCCCATCAATTTTAATGCATCGTGTGGAAGTTTTATTTTCAGTTTCAGAGCTTTTTCTTTATGAAAATTAGCTACTACAAGAAAAGCCCGGTCTTCGTAATATCTTAAGAATGTGTAGATATATTTTCCATTAAAAAACTCATTATCATCGTTGCACCACATCAAATCATAAAAATATCCCAGTCTGAAGGCTTCATGATGGCATAAATTGAGCAGGCGGGTGTAAAAATTATAGTTCTTTTTTTGTTCGGTACTGAAACTTCCGCCGTCATATTTTCCTTCATTCACCCATTTGAGATGTTCGGGCATGCTACAATAGTCGAAAATGCTGGTGCGGCCGTCATCGCCGCTGAAACCTGTTTCACCTGAGCCTGGCTCACCACTTTCCTGGCCCGAATAAATCATTACCGGACCCATATTCATGAGGGCTGAAACAGCCATTGCAGGCCAACCGGCTCGGGCATTTCCTGCAAATTGAGCAGATGCAATTCGTTGCTCATCATGGTTTTCCATAAATCGGAGCATGTAAGGGTCTAATCCATCAAGCTTTTGCCAGTCCTGCGTAATATTTCTGGCATGTACTTCTCCAGCCGTTACCAACCTGAGTGTATCATACAAGCCCACTTTATCATAAAGGAAATCAAACTGCCCGGTTTCAATATAAAGCCTGTATGCATCGGGATTATAAATTTCAGCAATGAAAATTATGTCGGGGAATTTTTCTTTTATCTGCGGAATAACCCATTTCCAGAACTCAACCGGCACCATCTCGGCCATATCGCAGCGGAAACCATCAACATTCTTCGAAGCCCAGAAAAGTAAAATATCGCGCATTTTGAACCAGGTATCAGGAATGGGATCGAAATATTTCCTTCCATAATCTCTATAATCAACACCGTAATTCAGCTTAACAGTTTCATACCAGTCATTAATTTCAGGCCTGGCAGTAAATCCGTCATTACCGGTTGCTTTGGCAGGAAATTCATGATAAGGTTCTGTTCCCGATGCGGAAACATAGGGTAAGTGTTTTAGCTGCTCCGGCAATTCCAGTTCTTCGCCGGGCAGGTAATAGAAGTTATTGGAGGGCAAAAAAGCTTTATCATTGTCGTCATTCTCACCCAGATCGGGCACACCATTGGGCCTGGTATCGGAATAATAACTGCGGGCCACGTGATTAGGCACAAAATCTATGATCACTCCCATGTTGATTTTATGACAGCGTTTAACCAGACTTTCAAACTCAGCCATTCTTGAAGGAATATTTTCAGCCAGATCGGGGTCAATGTCATAATAATCCCTGATGGCATAAGGCGAACCGGCAATTCCCTTGACAACCTCCGGGTTATCACCTTCAATACCAAATTGATGATATGCATTGCTACTGGCATGTTCCAGTAATCCCGTAAACCAAATATGCGTAATCCCCTGTTTCCTGATTTGGCGTAAAACACGGGAGGTAATATGGTTTAGCTTACCGCATCCATTTTCTGACAAGGTGCCAAATTTTTTATTATTTGAATTGGTATTGCTGAAAAGCCTTGGTAAAAGCTGGTAGATCACCGGTCGGATAAAAGATTCTTTTTTCATTTTATGCTCTGTTTTTTTCATTTTACTCTTCAAAAAAATCATCTGAAAACCCCATCAGGTAAAGTCTTTGTGTTGCCCGTGTCAATGCAGTATACAGCCATCTGTAATAATCTGTATCGGGTTTATTATCGGGTATATAACCCATTTCCACAAAAACATTTTGCCATTGACCGCCCTGCGCCTTATGACAAGTGAGTGCGTATGCAAATTTTACCTGAAGAGCATTGAGATAGGGGTTTTCTTTGATTTTAGACATCCGCTTTCTTTTGTTGGGTTCATCTTCATAATCCAGACTCACCTCATCAAAAAGTTTTTGTGTTTGCTTATAAGTTAATGAAGGGCCTTCAATATCAAGCGTATCCAGGAAAATGATTACATCCAGTTCGGCCTGTTCCGGGTAATCGAGCATACGAATGGTAACTTGGGCAAAGCGAAAACCATAGAGTTCTTCAATGCGCTGTATCCGTTTAATTTCAACTATATCGCCATTGGCAATAAAACCCGCACTGGATTCTTCCGGCAACCAGAAATAGTTGTTTTTTACCACCATAAGCAGATCCCCGGCGCTGATTTCATCTTCCTGATACAATACCTGCTGCCTGATATGCTTATTGTATAGATTAGCCCGCTTATTACTTCGGCAAACCACTATGGTGTCGCCAAAATTCCGGGCAGAAAAAGCATCATTGATGTAATCAGCTGTTTCAGGTCCATCCAGGCGCAGAATATCTCTGAAGTCATCCATGTAAAATTTTACAAAACCTTTCTCATCTTTTGCATTCTGAATTTGATTACGCACAATGGTGGCATTATGCAAGATTCCGCTTCCGGCTTCCTGACGCACAACCTGCCTTAGCTCGGCCGACCATATCTTAAAATGAAAACTACTTTGAAGAAAAGAGATATTCAGGGCCGGACTCTCTGACCGGTTTACCGGAGGCAATTGTGCGGTATCACCAATAAGGATAAGACGGCAATTATCGCCACTGTAAACATAACGAACCAGATCATCAAGCAAACTTCCTGAACCAAATGAGCTCTTATCATCAGACGACTCATAATCAGAAATCATGGAAGCTTCATCCACGATAAAAAGTGTATTGATGTGCTTATTGGGAATAAGTTTGAAGGAAACCCCACCCTCGCCATCACTACTGAGGCGGTAAATCTTCCGATGGATCGTATAAGCCGGTTTACCGGAATAAGCGCTTATTACTTTGGCAGCCCTTCCTGTGGGTGCAAGCAACACACTTTGAGCTTTAAGATGCGGCAACACATTCACCAGGTTTGAAACAATGGTGGTTTTGCCGGTACCCGCATAACCTTTAAGTAAAAAAAGGGCGTTTACCTGCGGAGCCATCAGAAATTCCGAAAGTTTGTCTATAAGCTCATACTGGTCGGGAGTAGGTTCATAGGGGAACTCACGGAGAAATATATCAGTAAATCGTTCTTGATCAGACATATATTGAAAACCACTATTGGTATTTGCAGGTTTTTCTGACTCTCAGAAAAAAAAAGAAAAAGCACCTTCTTGATTAAAAATCCTGTTTATCCATCAGAAGGGATATCCGATACCCAGGTTGAAATTGTAATCGCTGAACCCCGGCCATTCAGATATCCAGCGATTGCCCTTTAACAGGGATGGATCGCGAAGTGGCACTGCAGCATCTACCCGCAGCACAAAAAAGTTAAAATCCATTCTAAGCCCGATACCGCCGCCTAAAGCAATATCATTAATAAAACCATCTACTTTAAACTCTCCACCCGGAAACTGGTCATTTTTTCGCACAAACCAAACATTACCGGCATCAACAAAAAAGGCTCCATGCCAAAACTGGTAAAACCTGAAACGATATTCAAGATTGGTTTCCAGTTTCACATCACCATACCGGTCAAAACGGCCTTCATTGGAGTGAGAATAACTACCGGGCCCCAATGAGTAAATCCGCCAGGCCCTTAAACTGTTGGCACCACCCCCAAAATAGCTTTTGATAAAAGGCATAACAACTGAGTTGCCGTATGGCAGGCCCAGCCCGCCCATAAGCCGGAAAACGAGGGTCTGGTTATCATCAAAAACCCTGTAAAACCTAAAGTCAGCATCTCCTTTCAGAAATTGTGAATAGGGAATATTAAAAATATTAAAACTGCCCTCTTCATCCATAGGAAGATTAAAAGCCCCGGCAACTGCATCCAGAACGTTTCCTGCCGATTCAAAATTGGTTCGCAGATAAATAAAGTTACCTATCTTGCCCAGTTCCTGGGTATTGTAAATGTAAGTATGGTTGAGCCCAAGCACCAGGTGATCTCTGAAACGACTCAGGATAAAAGGATTGGCCTCAGGAATATTGGCCCTAAGGATTGAATCATTAAAAACTCTGATTGAACTGATTTCAAGAGGGTATATAAAATGCCTTTTCTGCGGAGTTTCATTCCATTCGAAACCGTAACTGAGATTAAGTATGTAACGCGTATAATCGGGGCGCTGACGGAAGTTAATACCTGTGAGAATGGTGCTTTTGGGCCTGGCATTGCGCGATAACCGTTCTATGGAAAAAGGCAATAAAAGTTTCGGGAAATCAATTCCTGCCTCTACTCCCATTTCAAGTGTATTGAAAGGAAGACTTTGAAAAACTTCATCCGATCGGCCATCACCGGTAACTTCCAATGCTCCTTTAAATCTCAGGTTAAAAATTTCGGCTCCCCTGAAAATATTCCGGTTCTGATAAAGAAGGTTACCTGCAATACCCAGGTTGCCTGCAGTATTAAGTCCTTCGGCTTCAATAGTAAAGGCATTGGCAGCAGAGCGGTTTATTTGTACACGTGCATCCAGGAATCCAAGTGTATCGGAAGGTTCACCCATATTGGGATCCGGGCTTTCCGAAAAGTGCAGATTGATGTAACGGTAATTTCGCATTCCCGAAAGGAAAGAATAGGATTGCTCCACGTCGGACAAACGGAAGAATTCACCAGGCCTGAGTATAATGTGATCTGAAACTACGGAAGGCTTGATACGCAGGGGCCCGTTATGCAAAAAAATATAGTCATAGTTTTTATCATGTGCCGGCAATGTTCTGACAAAAATAGTGGTGTCTTCCCGGGGCAAATCTGCCTGCAAAGGGGTAAATTCAGGAAGAATCATTAGACGATCAACCATAAACCGCCGGTGACGCAATTCAATAATCGAATCGCGAATGCCGGGCACCTGCTTCACCGGGTTATTAACCAATAACTCAATATTTACTTTGTGAGAGTTGAGGCTACTGTCGATCTGAAAGAAAATGAATTCGCGGCTGAACTGGTAAAACCCTTCATTTCTAAGGTAACGGGCAAGGCGGTTTCTTTCACGCTGAAGCACATCGGCATCGTAGCGATCGCCCCGGTGAATCAAATTACTTAAAGTATCTGCCAGAATGAACCCTTTGATGAACGGGTCTCTGATATTATAAATTATGTTGTTGACCGTATAAGGCTGATTACCTTTAACATGGTACCTTATGTTCGCCCTTTTTCGTTTCAGTTTTTCGTGAAAATCAACTTCCGCATTAAAATAGCCTTTTGAGTTAAGATAAAGTTCAAATTGTCTTAAGGTATTTTGAGAGAGTATCGGATCATATATTACCGGAGGCTCGCCAATGGCATTTTTCATCCAGTTTTTGAAGCCTGTTTCCCTTCCGCGGTCGGCCAATTGATAAACATTCAGATGAAACCTGTAAAATCCAAATATACGCCGATTGGGTCTTTGCCGCAAATAAGTTGCAAGTTCAGATCTTTCAACTTCAGCATCTTCAATTTCAATGCGGTTGCGATTGAGCAGATGCTGCCCCTCAGGTAATCGCCGGGCAGGGTTACAGGAGAAGAATGAGAGAGAAACCAGGAAAAGTATTGCGATATAAAAAAATTTCTTTGTCACTATGGCCGCTGGATAAAAAAGTAATGCCGAATTATTTGCTGCTGACTTCTATGCAAAAATAAAACCATTTTACAAAAACAGAGCATCGGCAGGTAATTGTTTTGAAAATAAAATTTATTATCAATTAATTTATCAATAAAACAAGCAGCTTAAAACCTTATCTTTGCCAACCATAATAAATTCATTAAAGAATTATGACACTCATCACATCCATTTCCGGTATCAGGGGAACATTAGGTGGCAAAACCGGAGAAAGTCTTACCCCTGTTGATATCACGAAATTTACCTGCGCATATGGCAGTTGGCTAAAGAGCAAATTCCCCGAAGAAAAACTTAAGGTTATTGTTGGTCGCGATGCCCGTATTTCTGGCCCGGTTGTCAACAAAATGGTTACTGCTACCCTGCAGTTCATGGGAATTGATATTATTGATGCAGGCCTGGTTCCTACACCAACAGTAGAGATAGGTGTCAGGGAGTATGGGTGTAATGGAGGCATCATTATTACTGCCAGTCATAATCCAAGAAACTGGAATGCTCTCAAGCTTCTGAATGAAAGGGGTGAATTTCTTAACCAGGAAGAGGCAAAGCAGATGATGTCATTTGCAAATTCCCAGGTTACCGGATTTGTAACCGCTGATAAACTGGGAAAATATACGAAGGAAGAAGCTGCCATAGAAATGCATATTGAGAAAGTTCTCGCTCTTGAACTTGTGGATACCGATGCAATTGCTGCAGCAAGTTTCCATGTAGTGGTAGATGCCGTAAATTCAGTGGGAGGCATAGCAGTGCCCATGCTGCTGGAAGCTTTGGGCGTGAAAAAAGTAACCGAATTATTTTGTGAACCCAACGGATTATTTCCACACAACCCCGAACCCCTCCCCGAGCACTTAAGCATCCTTTCGGAAGAAGTTCAGAAAGTAAATGCTCATGTGGGTTTTGCCCTTGACCCCGATGCCGACCGCCTGGCAATCGTAAGAAACGACGGTGAAATGTTTGGCGAAGAATACACCCTGGTAGCCGTTGCTGATTATGTTTTACAACATCAGAAAGGAAATACCGTAAGCAACCTTTCTTCAACACAGGCACTTAAAGATATTACTGAAAAACATGGCGGGAAATACTTTGCATCGGCCGTGGGCGAAATTAATGTGGTGCAAAAGATGAAAGAGGTTGATGCTGTAATTGGGGGCGAAGGCAATGGTGGTGTCATTTATCCACCCATTCATTATGGCAGAGATGCACTTACTGGAATAGCGCTTTTCCTTACTCATCTGGCAAAATCGAAAAAAAATGTGGTAGGCATTAAAAAGGGATTGCCTGATTATCATATATCCAAACATAAAATTGAACTCTCTGACGGAATAAACCTGACTGAAATCCTGAGCAAGATAGCCAGCCGGTATTTAAAACAAAGAATTGATAAAACTGATGGCGTGAAAATTTACTTCGATAAAGAGTGGGTGCACTTGCGCAAATCCAACACAGAACCCATAATCCGGATATACGCCGAAAGCGATAGCGAAGTTAAGTCAGATAACCTGGCCCGTAAAATCATGGTGGATATTAGTGAATTGATTAAGGAGTAGATTGATTGGTTTAGGGGTTTAGGGGTTTAGGATTTTAAGGTTCGGTGTTTGGTCTTCGTTTTCCGGCTTTCACTCCCCCATTTTCAGCAGAAAATCATAAGCTCCTTCTATTTCAGTGATCTGGTTAACTGTAAGGCTCAGTTTATTGTTGACTTCTTTTATCTGGCATTGACGAGGATGGTACTGTACGAAGTTGAGTATCTTGCTGAATGTTTCCGTTGAATAATAATTAGATTCCTGGTTCGAAACAAAATAGCCGATAAATTTTCCGGATTTGAGTATTACCTTTTCAAAACCTAACCGTGCAGCAAGTTTGCGAAGCTTAATGGCAAGAAATAATCCCTGGGTTTCAGCTGGTACAGGGCCGAAACGATCCTGCATTTGTTCTGCAAATTTCTCCAGTTCTTCTTCGGCATCCAGATTATCAAGATCTTTGTAAAGACTCAACCTTTCAGAAGTATTTTCAACATAATCAGTTGGAATAAGGAGCTGTAGGTCCGTTTCAAGCACACAATCGCTTACAAAAAGCCGATCGGGCTTATCTTCACCGGTAAAATGCTCCTTGAATTCGGTCTCCTTGAGCTCAAGTATGGCTTCATCAAGAATTTTGTGATACATCTCAAAGCCTATCTCCGAAATAAACCCGCTTTGCTCTGCACCCAGTAGGTTCCCGGAACCCCTGATATCGAGATCGCGCATGGCAATATTAAACCCGCTTCCCAAATCAGAGAACTCTTCGATGGCTTTAAGCCGTTTGCGGGCCTCCTCTGTAAGAGTTGTAAGTGGGGGTGTTATCAGGTAACAGAAAGCTTTTTTGTTGGTGCGCCCTACCCTTCCGCGCATCTGGTGCAGATCAGAAAGTCCGAAATGATGCGGATTATTGATGATAATGGTATTGGCATTGGGGATATCAAGTCCTGATTCAACAATAGATGTTGCAACAAGCACATCATACTGTCCTTCAATGAAATCGACCATTACTTCTTCCAATTTTGAACCCGGCATTTGTCCGTGGCCAATTGCAATGCGCATATCGGGGCAAAGTCGTTTGATCATTCCGGCAATATCTTCAATATTCTGTACACGGTTATGTATAAAAAACACCTGTCCACCTCGTGAAACTTCATACATAATGGCATCGCGCACCAGCTCTTCATTGAAAACATGGAGCTCGGTAACAATAGGATAGCGGTTTTGCGGCGGAGTATTGATAAGCGACATATCACGTGCTTTCATGAGCGAGAACTGAAGCGTACGTGGAATTGGTGTGGCTGTTAGAGTTAGCGTATCAACATTGATCTTGAATTTCTTGAGTTTCTCTTTGGTTGATACTCCGAACTTTTGTTCTTCATCAATTATAAGAAGCCCCAGGTCTTTAAAATGAATATCGCCGCTTACCAGTCGGTGTGTACCTATTAAAATATCTATTTTTCCGTCTTTGGTCTTTTTGATGATTTCATTTTTCTGTTTGGTAGAGCGAAATCGGTTGATATAATCAATATTGCACGGAAAATCCTTGAGCCTGTCGGCAAAAGTATGAAAATGCTGCAGGGCCAGTATAGTGGTTGGAACAAGCACAGCCACCTGCTTGCTATCATTAACGGCTTTAAATGCTGCCCTGATGGCTATTTCAGTCTTTCCAAAACCTACATCACCACAAATTAACCTATCCATAGGATAGGATTTCTCCATGTCTTCTTTAACATCACCTGTAGCTTTTACCTGGTCAGGTGTATCTTCATAAATGAAAGATGCTTCAAGTTCATTTTGCAAATAGGTGTCAGGCGCAAAGGCAAAACCTTGTTTTGCCTTACGTTCTGCATAAAGCTTAATTAAATCTTTAGCGATATCCTTGACCCTGCTCTTGGTTTTCTTTTTCAGATTGCTCCATGCCGGCGAGCCTAAACGGTTAAGAACAGGCTCAGTTCCCTCTTTGCCTGAGTATTTCGAGATACGGTGCAAGGAATGAATGCTGATATATAAAATATCATTCCCTTTGTAAATCAAACGAATGGCTTCCTGAAGCTTTCCGTTCACTTCAATCTTTTCCAGTCCGCTGAAAATTCCCAAGCCATGATCAATATGGGTAATATAATCGCCCGGCTGCAGATTGTTGAGCTCCTTGAAAGTTATAGCTTTTTTGCCGGGAAACTTATCCCTGATCCTGAACCTATGGTAACGTTCAAATATCTGGTGATCCGTATAGCAGGTTATCTTTTCCTGCAGGTCTACAAATCCTTCATGTATACTTATAGGAAGCGTATCATGTTTGAAGTAGCCGTCTTGCTTCTTTTCTTCGGCAACTATTTCAAAAATAGAATGTATCCTGCTGACCTGCCTTGGATTATCAGATAAAATAATGTTCGTAAATCCTTTTATGGTTTTCTCTACCAGATTTTTGATGAGAAGCTCAAAGTTTTTATTGAAAGAAGGCTGCGGACTGAAATTAAAATTGAATTCCGGACTGTCTTCCCCGGCCAGAAAATGCCGGCGAAATTCAACAAGCCTGAAATTTTTCAGCTTTTCAATAAAATCTTCTCCGTTAAGAAACAGTTCCTGCGGGTTGCTATGTTTTATACCCGATTGAAAGTCTGAAAATATCTCTTCTGCAATTGTAAATGCATTCTGGATTCTTTCCTTAGCAAAAAGGGTATCATCGTTCCAGAAAACGGTGTGCGATGGCAAAATGGTGAAGAAGTCCTCTTTTTCATATTTTTGAGCCATCTGGCTGATATCGGGCAGGATAGTAATCTTTTTTAGTTTCTCAACCGAAATCTGACTTTCCGGGTTAAAGGTCCTGAGACTTTCCACCTGATCGCCCATGATTTCAATGCGAAACGGAAAATCATTGGAATAGGAAAATACATCCACAATACCTCCGCGAAGAGAAAACTGGCCGGGCTCCACCACAAAATCCACACGATAAAAACCATATTCCAGCAATAGTTCCAGAATAAAATCAACGGATGTACCTTCTCCCTCATGAAGGGAAAGCGTATTTTTTTTGAGTGCTTTACGCGAAACAACCTTCTCGGTAAGGGCATCAGGGTAAGTAACAACAATGAATTTTCGTGTTTCTGATGACAATCTGTTAATCACCTCCGATCGCAGCAAAACATTGGCATTATCAATATCGGTGGTTTCGTAAGGTTTTTTGTATGACGAGGGAAACAGAAAAATATTCCTTTTTTCATAAGAAAAATCCTTTTCTTCGAGCAGGTTTTCCAGATCATTAAATAAGTATGCAGCCGCTTCGCGCGAAGAGAGAATAAAAACAAAAGGCATGGGAACAGAGCGATAAACTGCAGAAGCAATTACTGCTGCTGATGATCCTGCCATACCACTGAGCTTAACAGGCTCTATGAGTGCAGATTTTAACTGTTCGCTGAGCTCAGCTACCTTTGAACTTTGCTTATACTTTTTTAAAAAATCAGTGGTTTTCAATCTCTTTAATATCCTTACTGAAAAAACAGGCAAAGATATTCAAACATCGGCTGAATGACAAGAGGTAAAATAAAAGGCATAATTTCCTGCTAAAAGATCACAAAAAATATAGCAATGGATTAGTGCTTTGCTATTTCTTAACAGGATTCATTTCAGGAGAATACTTTTGCATAAACTCTTCAGCTTTTTCTACCATAGCTTTGGGCCCAATAAATATAGGGGCTCGCTGGTGCAGTGTTTTGGGCTCAATTTCCATGATTCTGTTGAAACCATCTGAAGCTTTTCCGCCTGCCTGTTCTGCAATATAAGCTACCGGACAACATTCATAAAGCAATCGAAGCTTTCCTTTGGGTTGTTTTGTTGTTCCCGGATACATAAATATACCACCCTTGATAAGATTCCGGTGAAAATCAGCCACCATTGAACCTATGTACCTGGATGTATAAGGCCTGAGAGTTTTAGCATCATCTTCCTGGCAATATTTAATATATTTTTTTACACCTTCCGGAAAATAAATGTAATTCCCTTCATTTATAGAATATATATTAGATGTTTCAGGGAATTTCATATCGGGATGTGACAAACAAAAGATACCTACACTCGGATCGAGTGTAAATCCATTTGTACCCTTTCCAGTAGTGTAAACCAACATGGTTGATGAACCATATATAATGTATCCGGCAGCGGCCAGATTTACACCCGGCTGCAACATATCATCAAGTTTACCGGGTCCAACATCTGATTTACGACGATAAATAGAAAAGACCGTACCTATGGAAACATTAGCTTCAATATTACTACTTCCATCCAGCGGATCAATGGCTACAACATATTTTCCCAAGTCAGAAAATTCATTTTGAAAAGGAATGATCTTTTCATTTTCCTCCGAGGCAATAGCACAACATTCTCCTCCACCTTTTAAAGCTTCTATAAAACGCTCATTGGCATACACATCAAGTTTCTTTTGCGCCTCTCCCTGTATGTTATCTGTCCCTTCAAAACCGAGTATATCGACAAGACCGGCAGCATTTATTTCACGGTTAACGATTTTGGCAGCTGTAGCAATATCATTTAATAAACGTGTAAGAGCTCCTTTGGCTTGCGGATATTCAGCCTGTCTCTCTACAATAAATTGAGTGAGTGTTTTGATTCTTCTGTTGGATGTCATAGGGCTAGTTTTGATACCGCAATTACGGTATTTTTTTTAACATTTCAAAAAAATATGAATGTAGAATGATTCTAATTTATACCACCCTATCAACTTAAAAAAA
>SKVR01000044.1 GCA_007129355.1 Bacteroidales bacterium
CCCTGGGCCTCAGGTCGGTAAGGTCTCTTATATTTACTGGTAGTCCGGTCTTGGTGCTTTGTCTGGCAGCAATGCCTATCAATATCGACATTACACCGTCGCGAACACCTGCCTGCTGTCCTAATGGATCGGGCATGTCCGGATCCTTGAAAAGCTTATCCATCATGATTGGATCACCACCCCAGTGTCCACCCGGACTATGTTCTGCCTTGATGATTTGAACTTTCTGGTCAGTGAATTTGGAAGTGGGTATAAAGACCAACTCGATATGATTGTTGTCGGTGACTCCTCCAACCCGGGCTTCCAGCCGGCCCTTGGTGCCGTCAAATGCCAGGTAATATCCCTGGTAATCGCTATGTCCGGTCAGCAAATAGTTGAGCTGCACTCCATTGGCATATTTTACCAGTGCAGAATGCTTGTCGTAAATATCTATCTGGTGCCTGAATACACAATTGTCGCGAACATACCCGTCGTAATGCTCGTTTGCAGTGTAAAGATTTACCAGATGGCTGTTCTGGGTTATATCCCAGTAATATGGACATTCTTTGGTAAAGGCACAATTTCGGCAGTTTTTTCCCCTGAAAGGGCCATTGCTGCCAAACCGTTCCAAGGTGCTATAAGCAAACACCTGTTCAGGTTCGGAATCAATAAACCAGTTGGCCATGTCAAAGTGATGGGTAGCCTTATGTACCCATAGGCTTCCCCCAAATTTTGTTTCACCATGCCATCGTTGCATATACCGGGTGAGATGTGCATGGTCCAGGTAATAATGGAATTCGGCCGATTGGATATCACCAACAATTCCCTGCATGAGTAACTCCTTGATCCTGGCCCTGTATGGAGGATACCGGTAGTTAAAGGTGACAATTATTTTTTTGCCGTATTTCTTTTCCGCATCGATAATGGCCTGTGCTTTTACTGCATCAATGGTCAGGGGTTTCTCAGTGATGATGTTGCATCCATGTGCCAAGCCTCGAATGATCACTTCATGGTGTGCCGAATCTGTGGTGGTTACGATCAAGGTGTCGGGTTTCTGTCGGGTGATCAGCTCATCCAGATCCGTGAAAGTCGGTCAGTTGGCTCCGATGTATTCACTGGCGTATTTCAACCTGCCGGGATTGATGTCACAAAGACCCACAATCTGCACATAGTCGCTGTAATCACGAACGATGTCACGGCCAAACATGGCCACACCCCTCACACCAGTACCTACGACTGCTATTTTTCGTCTTTCCCTTTTAAAGGCATTGTTTGCCAGTACTGTAGATGGACTCATAAACATCATTCCGGTTGCTGCCAAGCCAGCACTTTCAATAAATTCTCTTCTTTTCATGGTCTTGTTCTTATAGTTTGTTTGTTAAATATTGAAATGCGGATATTTTGGTGATTGGTTCCTGAGCGCAGTCGAAGAGATCATTAAATGTGACACGAATCCCGATTTATCATTAATGCTGATTTACGCGAATTAAAAAAAGTCATGCTCCTGTGGGTTGAAAAATTACAACAAATATATAAAATTATTATAATGATGATCACCCATAATAAAAGAGCATCTTTGGGATGCCTTGCCTGTGCCTGGAAACTATCTTTACGGTAAACCTCAAACAGAAATCCCTCATGATAGCCCTTTATTTCTTCAGTAATAAAAAGAAGTACAACAAAATTGAAAGTATTGACTGGGAAAGCTGTTCGAAAGTATTGACTGGGAAAGCTGTTCGAACGTGTTGAATGATCTTGAAAGAAGGCAGATTTTACCATTGGGGTGGTAAAAATTAAGAGACTTCAGCTTTTTTTAAATTATGGCATCAGATATGGCATCAAATACATCAACAAAAAAAACGCAAATAACTTTAAAATAGATAGTTGCGTTTTTATTTTGTCGGGGTGAGAGGATTATTCGGACTCACGCCCTCATGAGCTCGTCGCTTTTGCTCCTCGGTTCAAACCTCCGGCCTCGTCGTCCCGAACGACGCGCGCTACCGGGCTGCGCTACACCCCGAATTAATAAATATCTGATTATTATATGGTTAAACGGTATTCAATAAAATAATCAGAAATTTTTTCTCATCTCAATGAACCTTTAAATTTATGCCTTGTTTAATCATGTGGTTTGAATGGTTAAACAAAATATTCTTTCAAGGTTCGCAAATTTACTTAAATATTCATTGTTATGTTAATCGTAAAATTGTAATCTTAAAAATCTTTACTTTTGTGTATGTAAAGTTGTGAAAAACAAGATTTAAACATAGCTAATCAATCTTCCAAACTATGATCTATATCACCCGCAGAGAAACTTTTAATGCAGCGCACCGGCTTTTCAGACCGGAATGGGATGATGAAAAAAACCTGCAGGTTTTCGGAAAGTGTTCCAATCCCAACTGGCACGGTCACAATTACGTACTTTATGTTACGGTAAAAGGTGAAGTGGACCCACAAACAGGTTTTCTCATTAATCTCAAAGATCTCAGCAAAATTCTAAAGGAAAAAGTTACTGAAAAGCTGGATCATAAAAATATGAATCTGGAGGTGGATTTCATGAAAGACCGCATTACTTCTACCGAAAATCTTGCTATCGGGGTCTGGGAGCAGATTGAAGAACCACTCAGGCAGTTGGGGGCTACCTTGCATTGTGTCAAGGTTTACGAAACGGAGAAAAACTCCGCAGAATATTACGGTTAAACAAAGTTATAATTAAATATTACAGCAATGTCAGCAGAAATTAACAGAGAGATGGCCATTGAAAACAGTATGGATGGCTATGAAAAAATAGACCAGTTCAATCCTGCCACAATCAAGGCTTTGTCGCATCATTACTACAATGTACTTGAACTCATAGGAGAGGACCCCACCCGCGAAGGACTTGAAAAAACTCCGGAGCGTGTGGCTAAAGCCTTGCAATACCTTACCCATGGCTATGATCTCGATCCGGCAGCGATACTGCGTTCTGCTATGTTTAAGGAGGATTACCGGCAGATGGTAATTGTTAAAGATATTGAAATTTATTCCATGTGCGAGCATCATATGCTGCCTTTCATAGGAAAGGCGCACGTGGCTTATATTCCCAACGGATATATAGTAGGATTGAGTAAATTACCCCGTGTGGTAGATGCTTTTGCCCGCAGATTGCAGGTGCAGGAAAGACTTACCACCCAAATCAGGGATTGTTTGCAGGATACCCTTAAACCCATGGGTGTTGCTGTGGTTATTGAAGCACATCACATGTGTATGATGATGCGTGGTATACAAAAGCAAAATTCTGTGACTACTACATCTGATTTCACCGGTGCTTTTCTTACAGAGAAAACACGGGCAGAGTTTATTCATTTACTGGGGAGCAAATTGCATTAAAATGTATTTCATGATAAACATACGGGGCGCGCAGAATTCTGCGCGCTTTTTTTTGTGAAAAATCTTTTTATTTGCAGCACATTCACACTTTTTTTCGTATTATTAGAATAAAGAACAAACCTTATGTAATGAAACAAGCATGGATTGTTAGAACACACTGATAAATCAAAGATCGGCGTTTGCTGATATACAATATGTGAGTTCTTCCGCATGGGTGCCAAATTAACCTAACATTTAAATAAACAAATATTAAACAGATGAAGAAGCTGATTTATTTTACATTCGTTTTTATGATCTTCAGCGTTATGACCAGTTGTAAGAAAGATCAGATTGAGACTGACATGACCCCTAAAACCATTGAACTAACTGCCCGCGCCGGCGAAGTGATCGGCAGTAGTAATCAGTTTGGCATTGAGCTTTTTACGCGCACTGCAGAGGGAGAAACAGGCAACCTGATGCTTTCGCCCCTTAGCGCCAGTGTAGCCTTAACCATGGCCCTTAACGGTGGCGCCGGCGAAACCTATGAGCAAATGAGAGAGATGCTCGGTTACCCTGCCGATATGACCATTGCAGAGATAAATGAAGCATACAAAAATCTTGTGGGCCAGTTGCTTACGGTTGATCCCAAAGTTACCCTCACCCTGGCTAATGCACTTTTCTACCGCCTGGGCTTTCCTGTAAAACAATCTTTTTCTGATGTTTTGGCCAATGATTTCAAAGCCCATATTGAAGGGCTGGATTTTGACTTGCCATCATCGGTAGATGTGATAAACCAATGGGCCAGCGATAAAACTAAGGGCAGAATACCTAAGGTTATTGACGAAATATCAGATGCAGCAGTCATGTTCCTGATGAATGCATTATATTTTAAAGGTGACTGGACCTACCAGTTTAATGTATCTGACACTGAAAACCGGCCGTTTTATCTTGATGGCGGCGAGCAAATAAGTGTACCAACAATGTCAGGAAAAATAGAAACCAAAGGCTATTTCGAGAGTAATTTCAGTATCGTTGAGCTTCCTTACGGCCGCACAAATTTCTCAATGGTTGTAATTGTTCCAGGTGAAACCTTAAGCCAATTTTACCCCGGTTTTACTGCTGAAACCTGGAAAGAAATTACTGATGCACTTGATCAGCAAACTTATACATCCCAAGTCGATGTAACCCTGCCGAAATTTGAGTTTAGCTATGAAAAGTATCTTAACGAGCAACTTCAGGCTATGGGAATGATCGATGCCTTTGAACCGTATCAAGCCGATTTTTCGGGTATTACCGACTGGGAAATCTTTATCAGTTTTGTGAAACAAAATACCTTTGTTAAGGTGGATGAAAAAGGTACTGAAGCGGCTGCTGTTACCACCATTGGTTTCGAGCGTACAAGTATGCCTCCCAGTTTCAATATTAATAAACCTTTCATTTTTGCCATACGCGAACGTACCACTAACACCCTGCTTTTTATTGGAAGTATTGTAAATCCGCTTGAATAATATTTTGCTGTACTATACTATAAACCAATATCTTGCCTGTAAGTAGGCAGGTAAAATTGGTGTATGCTTTCGCATTAAATCTGCCAAAAGCTTTAACATCTATTACTCCCCCTTTTTATCGCTTTCCCACTTTCTCAATTTCTTACTTTCTTATTTTCACCTGTTGCAAGGCACTGGATTACCAGTATGATAATTTTTCCTAATTTTGTCCCTTAACTCAACATTAAAAAAGATACTATGAAGAAAGCATTTGTATTTCCGGGACAAGGAGCACAGTTTGCAGGAATGGGAAGGGAATTGTATGAAAACTCTGCCCAGGCAAAAGAAATATTTGAAAAGGCCAATGAAATATTGCAGTTTCGTATAACCGACCTGATGTTTGCAGGTACGGATGAGGATCTGCGGCAGACCAAAGTAACACAACCGGCTATCTTTTTACATTCAGTTATTCTGGCCGCAACACTGGGTGAAGAGTTTAAACCTGATATGGTTGCAGGCCACTCACTGGGTGAGTTTTCGGCACTGGTAGCAGCTAAAGCACTCAGCTTTGAAGATGGACTGGTACTGGTTAGCAAGCGTGCCATGGCCATGCAAAAAGCCTGTGAAAAAGAACCATCTACCATGGCAGCTATCATTGGTTTGGAAGATAAAGTTGTGGAAGATGTATGCAGGGAAATAGATGATGTGGTAGTGCCCGCCAATTATAACAGCCCGGGTCAGCTGGTAATCTCCGGAAGTGTAAAAGGTATTGAGCTTGCATGTACAAGACTTAAGGAAGCCGGAGCTAAACGTGCTCTTCCGCTAAAGGTGGGCGGTGCTTTCCATTCGCCACTTATGGAGCCGGCCCGCATTGAACTGGCAGATGCTATTCATGAAACAGCTATCAATTCACCTGTTTGTCCCATATATCAAAATGTAAATGCACAGCCTGTAACAGAACCTGCCATGATCAAGGCAAATCTTATTGCACAGCTGACTTCTCCCGTAAGGTGGACACAGATTATGATCAATATGATTGATGATGGTGCCACAAAATTTATTGAGGTGGGCCCGGGTGCTGTTTTGCAGGGACTGGTGAAGAAGGTGAATAAAGATATTGAAGCTGTAAGCGCATAGTTTCCCAAATCTTTAGCTGAACTTTTATGGTATATCTGCTTTTTGTCGTTGGGTTTGTTTTTCTGATTTACGGGGCCACATTCCTCGTTGACGGAGCAGCCTCCCTTGCCAAAAAGTTCAATATTTCCAATATTGTTATCGGTCTTACGATCGTTGCCCTTGGCACTTCGAGCCCCGAACTGGTTGTAAATCTTGTGGCCAGTTTTCAGGAGAGTGAAGATGTGGCCCTGGGCAACATATTAGGCAGTAATATTTCCAATATTTTCCTGATTCTGGGTATATCGGCCCTGATTTTTCCGCTAACGGTAAACAACAACACATATTGGAAAGAAATACCCCTTGCATTGCTTGCTGCTGTGGTGCTTATGGTTGCAGCAAATGATGCCATTATAGACGGGCACAGTATGTCATTTATTACGCGCAGCGACGGACTTATACTCATCTCGTTTTTCCTGCTTTTTATGTATTATGCATTTAGCATTGCAAAGCTTTCGCAGCCGGATGAATTCGCCATAAAAGTTTTTTCTGTGGGAAAATCGTGGCTGATGATTATTGCAGGTATTGCGGGTCTGATTTTGGGAGGTAAATGGATTGTAGACGGAGCCATTGTAATTGCTGCTTCCCTGGGTATGAGTGAGGCCCTTATCAGTCTTACCATTATTGCCATTGGTACATCACTGCCGGAGTTGGCTACTTGTGTGGTAGCTGCATTAAAAAAGAATTCCGATATCGTAATAGGTAACATAATCGGATCCAATATTTTCAATGTTTTCTTTGTTTTGGGAATAAGTGCATTAATCAAACCCCTTCCCTTTAATCCTGCCCTGAATTTTGATGTTTATACAGGAATTATTGCCTGTGCCCTGCTTTTTGTTTTCCTGCTGCTTCCCCGGCGGAAAGTTCTTGAAAGATGGCAGGGAGGCGTATTTGTTGCCATTTATGTGGCTTATATTGTTGCGCTGGTAGTAAGGGGATAAAAAATTATATCCCCGCCAGTGTTTTTTCCCACTTCCATGCAGACCTTAGCATTTCTTCCAGTCCGGATTCGGCCTTCCAGCCCAATTCGCGATTCGCCTTTTCAGGGTTGGCCCATACTTTTTCAATATCTCCGGGCCTGCGATCCACAAACTCATGGTTTACTTTTACACCGTTTACCTTTTCAAAAGTAAGAATGATATCCAGTACACTGTAGCCGGTGCCTGTTCCAAGGTTGAAGATCTCGTAGTGATCTTTGTTTTTCTTTTCAATCAACCGGTTAATGGCTACCAGGTGTGCATTGGCAAGATCTACCACATGAATATAATCGCGAATACCTGTACCATCAGGTGTATCGTAATCCTTGCCAAAAACTTTCAGATTTTCCCGTTTGCCCATGGCTGTCTGGGTAAGATAAGGTATCAGGTTATTGGGAACTCCCAGGGGCAATTCGCCAATAAGTGCACTTTCATGCGCACCTATGGGGTTGAAATACCTCAGGGCAATACCTTTAAGACCGGTGCTTGCCACCTGATCGCTCATAATGTCTTCACAGATCTTTTTGGTGTTACCGTATGGGGAGAATGCTTTTTTCTGGGGAGCCTCTTCCGAAACCGGCAATACATCAGGCTGACCGTAAACCGTACAGGACGAAGAAAAAACCAGTTTGTCGCAACCCACACTATCCATGGCTTTCAGCAGGTTTACCATTCCCAGAAGGTTGTTATGATAATACTTGAGCGGGAATTCCGATGATTCACCTACAGCTTTATAGGCAGCAAAATGAATAACGCCATCAATGTCCGGGTGGGTTTTAAAATACGCCATCAGGGCCTGCTCATCGCACAGGTCGAGTTTTGTGAATTGAGGGGTTTTTCCTGTAATCTGTGTAATTTTATCAACCACCTCCGGGCTGGAGTTGGATAGATTGTCAACAATGAGTACATCAAAACCATTTTCAAGCAGCACCACACAGGTGTGCGAACCTATATAACCTGTACCCCCGGTAACCAGAATTTTTTTGAGCATAATTCTTTATCCTTTCATATTTTCCAAAGGGTAAAATTACAATTTTAAACCATTTATTCAATCATACCTTCCATTGATTTTTTCAGTTCTCTTGCTGATAACAGGAACTCTTCCACAGTCATTTCTTTCATAAACATAAGTCCGTGACTTGCGCGGATTCTGGGGTGCCTGTTCTGATAGAAATAATTTTTTCCTAAAAGAAGCTGCAATTCCTGAAGCTGATCAACCCATATACGTTGCGCCAGTTCGCTGAACTTGCCATCGTGCGCATAGCTGGGGAATGATGCATCCACCTGGCTCACGTAGCATGATGTGAAGGAGTCATTCATGGCTGCCATGGCTTCGAGTGATACAGGGTAGATGATGTTGGCTTCCGCAGGATTAAAGCGGTACCAGACATTGCGGTAACCCCAGATGCGCAATTGAGAAAGATCTTTTTCTTCGCTCCAATGACGAATGGCTTCGGCCAGTGCCTGCAGAACTTTGTAATGTGTGTCTGGGCCGCTACCCTCCGGGTCGAAGGTGAGACTGACCACTGTGGGGTTGATTTCCTTCAACATCTTGAGAATCGGAGCTACATCTCGCTCCTGTTCAGGTTGCTCAGTAAAAATGTCGCCCTGATAAAAGCCCAACCTTGAATGGTGAACATTTTTTACCTGGGTTCCGTAGTGTGCCCAAACCAGTTCTTCTTCAAATTCGCGTATCATACCTTTCAGGCGCTGGATTTTGGGTGGGTTCTTTTCGCCGTCGTAGCTGTTTCTCAATATGGTAAGAACTTCATTGATCACATCGCGCAAATGGTCTTTGCTTTTGATTTTATAAATTTCAACCAGTGCCCTGACAACCCTGTGGCAGACACCTCTTCTACGCTCTTTATGGTCGCCGGCAGCAACTTTGGTCAGGTAGTGGTATACGTCCTTGTCGTTTTTGAATTTATAACCCTGCTCAAAGAAATCGGGGAATTCGGTCATCTGTATCTGACCTTTGTCAAGAAAATCCTTTGTTTCTTCCAGTATTTCAATTACAAACTTGTTGGTTACAGCTGTAAACCCCGATGTAAATACCGTAAAGTGAAACTCATTGCTGGGTACGCGAATGTGGTTGGTTATGAATGGCAGGATTCCCAGCATGATGTCATCATGGTGGGGACCGGTATGAAGGAATACCTGGTTTTCTTCTTCCTTCATTCCTCTATAGATTTTCTTTTCAATACTTTCGCAAACTAAATCTACTGTATTATCGGCCAGATCGGGGATAAGGCCGGTGTAAGGATCTTGTTTCAGATCATCGGGAACAAGCCGGTGGCCGTATTTTTCAAGTTTGTTGCAAAGGCCAATCACTGCCAGTTCGGTTTTTTTATGTGTCCATGAGCCATCTTTAAAGAAGCGATTTAAACTATCGGTAAGCTGTGATGCAGCTCCTACAGTAAGGTAAAACCTGCCATTTTTCAGTTTTGACAGTACTGTTGCAGGGTACAGGTTATTGATGGTGTTTTCCAGCGCATCTTTTACCATTTTTGCCTTGGCCTCACCGGCGGCAATGATAATAGCTGTGGCTTCGGGTTTCCAGGTGATGGTTTCAAGACCAATAGTAATAACCAGTCGGTTTTTAGATACTTCAATTCCGCCAAGGTCGCCTGCAGCAACAGCCTGCGTTTCAAAGTTGGTCTGTGTAAGGCGGGTTGTGCTGTAAAGGTCGCTGCCACGGGTGTTAAAGGCAATGTGCCCGTCAGGTCCCAGGCCACCCAGGAAAAATCCTATTCCGCCTTTCTTACGGATTTTCTCTTCATAGGTGTAGCACCAGTTGTCAATCATAAAGATTGATTTTTGCTGGAGTTCTTCCTGCCTTGTTTTGCTTTCGCGGTAACGCAGAGAGATATCAACGGTTGAATCAGGGAAAACTTCGCTGAAATGTTTACCATCGGCCAGCGGAATTTCATCGCAGTTGATAAGTAATGCATTAGCTGGATTAAGACCAAAACCTCTGATGTAATAGTTCATAACATAATGGTAGAAGCTGTTCTTCTGTTTTGAACTGATGGGATAAAACTCATCAATCTGCACAAACTGGAGGTCTTTTAAAATCGGCTTTTCGGCAATTTTCAGTCCGTTTTTTTCTCTTATTCCGCGTCCTTTGGGATTATCCCAATTATTGATCATAAACTGGGTCCACTTAATAAAAAATTCAGGGGTTTTACCGGTAGGAAGACTGATAACGCCTTTGGGATTTTCGGCTACCCATTCCAGGAAACGTAAAGCTGTAATCAACCCAAGTTTGGGGAAGTTATCCACGCAAACATAAGGAATATGTGTTGACATTGTGTCAATTCCGGATATTTGGCGAAAGTGTTTTTCAACTTCTGAAGTAAATGAGTATGAGACCTGATTTTTCATAGTATTTTTTTCATGGCTGTTGCGATAATTATTGATTTTAAGAATATTTGCTCTTAAATACAGGAAATTGGGTGAAATCACCAATAGGTATTAAAGCATACCCATTGATGAATCATCCCAAACCAAAAACAAATTTAACATGAAAGAGTCCTGCAAGACAGGGTTAAGGTAACCATTTGTTAAAAAAAACTGCATACAGATGATTCAAAGCTTCTGTATTCAAACAAAACAAAACAAAACAAAACAACTATTTTGTATAATAAGTAACGGTTTTAAGTTCATTCCATGCACCGCGCGTAAAGTCAGGAACTTTAACAGGCATCCCCTGGTTGGCAACTGAAACCTGCGAAAGTTCAATTACAGCCGACCATTCAGCAGCATCATACACATCCTGATCCAGCGGTAAGCCATGGTGCAGGCAATAAATAAGCCTGTAGTCCATAATAAAGTCCATACCACCGTGTCCGCCAACTTCTCTTGCTTTTTCACCCACTTCTCTAACAATAGGGTGTTCATACACTTTTAACAGAGAATCAAGTCTTTCATCAGAAAGCCAGCGGTGTCCGTCGGGTTCCAGAGCAATTCCGGTGCGGGGCCACTTCTGTGCAAAACCCTTGGTACCACTAAGCATATGGATACGGCTGTAGGGGCGCGGACTGGTGACATCATGCTGAATTTTGATGGTTTTTCCTTTGGCAGTCTTAATGATTGTGGTGCTCATATCGCCTTTGGCATAATCGCGCTGGGCATAGTCAGAATCTTCGCCAAATTTTTCTTTAGCATAGGCAGTAAGACCAAACTGATCACTTGAAACAGATACAAGGTATTCCATGCGGTCGCCGCGATGAATGTTTAATGCATGGGCAATGGGTCCCAGTCCGTGCATCGGATAAAGCGACCCGTCTTTTTCTTCGTTGTGTCTGAGTCTCCACATATCCCAGTAATGTCCGGGTTCGCCTTCTTCGGCAAAGAGCATGGAACGTAGGTCATGAATATAAGCTCCTTCGGCGTGAACGATCTCACCGAAAAGGCCCTGCTGTGCCATGTTAAGGGTGGCCATTTCAAAGAAGTCATAATTGCAGTTTTCGAGCATCATCATATGGCGGCGGGTTCTTTCGGCTGTGTTAACCAGTTGCCATGCTTCTTCAATGGTCAAAGCAGCCGGTATTTCGGTGGCAACATGCTTGCCATGTTCCATTGAATAAACTGCTATGGGAGCGTGCAGATCCCAGTGTGTGCATATATAAACCAGATCCACATCATCTCTTTTGGCAATTTCTTTCCAGCCTTCTTCATCGGTATACACATCAGCAGCGGGCCTGCCCATTCTTTCCAGGGTTTGTTGTGCGCGATCCACACTTGAAGGTACCACATCGGCAAGTACTACAATTTCTGCTTCCTCAATGTAACTTAATCTGCGAACCGCCCCCTGGCCTCTCATACCTAGCCCGATAATGGCTACTCTCACGGTTTCAAGGGGTTCTGTTCTTAATTCAAGAACATGATCCTGACCGGCAGGACGTGGTGGGGTGGGAAATACATCAACAGCAGTAAAAGGTTCGTCTTTTCCGGGTTGTGTGCTTGTATTGCAGGCTGTAAAAGCCATGCTGAACATCAGGACCATTACGAGCCCTATTCGATAAATGGATTTATTTTTCATTATTTAATTCTTTAATTGGTGTTATAATAAATTTATCAGGTTAATTCAATTATGATTATTTCCACAGATTGTCAGGGTAGTTGCCCTTTTTAACCAATTCTGATAGATTTCTGACAGCTTTTTCCTTATCTTCCTTATGGGTTATACCAAACCACATAGCATTACAGTCCAGAACTTCAACACCTGCATTCTTTTCCTTAATGAGCTCATCAACAACAAAAGGGATATACATTTCAGAATTCAGCTCCATGGAGTTATAGAGAAGGAACTGGCGGAGTTTCTCATCAAGGAACCTGAAAAGCCCTGGAGTAAAACCCCAGAAATTCATAGAAACAATGGAATCAGAATCAAGGTTTTTTTCAAGATCATCCTTACGATTTATGATCTTGTCGTTTTCAGAAATACTGATATGCGTGTGTTCCTCAACCGTTTCCAGGTAGTTATCTTTTACAGTGCAAACACCTCTTGATACACTTCCGTGCTCCGATAGTGTATTGATAAGTTTGTAACCGCACATGGCATATTGATTATCCGTTGCGTTTTGTTTCTTTTTAAGGAAATTGGCCATGGCCACAAAGGCTTCCCTACCATAAAAATCATCGGCATTGATCATGGCAAAGGGTTCGTTTATGCTGTTCCTGGCTGTCCATACAGCATGCGCAGTACCCCAGGGTTTTACCCTGTCATGGTGGTAACTTATATCATCAGGTATGTTGTCAAGCTCCTGGAAAGCCAGTTTAATTTCTGCTTTACCAAGGAGCTTGTCAACGAATTTTTCCCTGAACTCCTTTTCAAAACTGCGGCGAATGATGAAAACAATTTTGTCAAAACCTGCTCCAAGGGCATCATAAATGGAATAATCCATAATAGTTTCCCCTGAAGGACCTAAATGGTCGAGCTGTTTGAGACCACCGTAACGGCTTCCCATGCCTGCTGCCAGAATTAACAGTGTTGTTGTCATTTGTTCAGTAATCTGATGTTCTTATGCCGGAATAGCATTTAATGCATTATCAATGATTTTCTTCATTTCATCCACCTGCATTTCCATGCTTTCAATGAGTTTCTTCTGCACTTTTGAACGGTCAATATTATGCTCCTTATGAGCTACCTTGTAATAAACATCTCCGTTGAGATAATCAGCCAGAAAACGTATCCCCATAATATAGGTCATAAGCATGGGAGCCATATAAAATAGTTCTTCCTCTTCATCGGACACAATGGTTTTCACCTGGCCAATGTAGCCATTGGTAAAAGCCCTGAAAGAATCAATATTGAAATGAACCTTTTCAAGATCTTTTTCATCTTCTGCAGCTGTGCTTGCCGATGTGCGAAGTGCATCGCCGTAGTCGTAATAAAGTATTCCGGGGCCAACAGTGTCAAGGTCAATTACCGCAGCTGCACTTTTATCTCTGAAAAGCAGATTATTGATTTTGGTATCGTTGTGAACTACCCGAAGCGGAATTTTACCTTCGTCAACCAGCCTTTCAATAGCGCTTACAGAAGCTTCCCTGTCTTTGTAGAATTTAACGATTTCTTTTATGGACTCAAGACGTCCTGCTTTATCAGCATCAATGGCTTCATTAAGCTGACGCAGCCTGAATGAAAGCCGGTGGAAATCCTTGATGGATTCTTTAAATGTATTGGCATCCAGCTTGTCGCATGCTCTGGCAAACCAACCAAAGGCGTTGCCGGCTTCAAAAGCCTGCCAGCCCTCTTTAACCACATCAACAGTGTAAGAATCTTCGATAAAGGAGGTCATACGCCAAACACCACCTTCAGGATCTGTGTAAAGTTTTTTACCGTCGGCAGTGGGAATAAGTTCAGCAATGGTTATCGGATGCTGACCTTTAAATATCTCATCCTGAAGCCTGTCGTGAGAATCGCAAATGCCATGCGGATCTTTAAAAACATCAGTGTTTATCTGTTGAAGGATATAACTCTTCTTTTCATCTCTAAGATCCAGTTTGTAAGTATTATTGATATGACCGTGGCCAAAGGGTTTCACTTCCGTAACAATACTGTACGGAAAAAAAATCTTGATGATATTATGTAACATGAAGTTTGTATTTAATATTTAAGAAAATCAGGTTTACCCAAAGTGTTTCAACTGTTTATTTTGTTCTGATTTTATGTCCGTGTAATGCGTAATAAAGGATAAAAGCATAACAGGGAAGCATGATCCAGTATCCGGCCTGATAACTGATAACTGAGGCTGTTTCTGCAACCCCCTTATGCCAGTCAACCAAAAAGCCAAATATGAGAGGAATAACTGCACCCCCTACAATACCCATTACGAGTATAGATGATCCGATTTTTGTAAACCGTCCAAGATCGGCAATAGCCAGCGGCCATATTGCGGGCCACATAAGGGAATTGGAGAAGCTAACCAACAGAAGACCATAAAAAGCATATTCTATCGGAGCCAGAACAAGCAGGAAAGTTGAAAATACCCCCAATACAGAAAATATGATCAAAGCGCGGGTTTGCGATAAGATCTTCGGAATGGTAAGAACTCCAAACACATATCCGGCAACCAATCCAATGGTAACATAACTTGCATATCTTTCCAGATTGGGCTCATCGCCAAATGTGGCTTTTGCAAAGTCAATTATAGATGCCATAGGCAGGGTTTCAATACCCACATATAGAAACAGGGCAACCACACCCAGCAACAGGTGAGGAAACTGCATAATACTGGTTTTCCCTTTGGCATAAGATGACTGAGTTACTTCGCTTTCTTCAATAACTTCTTCACCCTGAGCAACCACTTCAGGCAGGGGTGCAAAATACACTCCAATACCTAAAGCAACCAAAATACCTGTAACAATATAAAAGGGTAATATAACGTCATCAATTCTTACCTGTTGCAAATCAATAAACAAACCCAGGAACAGGGGAGCTGCCCACCAGGCCATTTTATTCATGATACCCATCAGGCTCATGCGCATGGCGGCACTCTCGAGAGGACCGATAATGGTTACATAAGGATTAACTGACGCCTGCAGAAGTGTATTTCCTATACCTCCCACAAAAAGGGCAAGCAAAAACAGCGGAAAGCTGAATGCATTGGCAGATGGTACAAATAAAACCATGCCCAGTGCCATGATCAGGAAAGCCAGTACCATGGATTTGCGATATCCGATTCTGGTAATTACCCAGGCTGCAGGTCTGCCAAATATAACAAAAGCAGAAAAGATGGCTGCCGTTACCAGGTAAGCCTGTCCTGTGCTCAAATCAAAAGCAGATCTCAGGGCAGGAGTCAGAAACCCGCTGATGCCGATACCAAATCCTATGACAAAAAACATCACACCCACTATAATGAGGGGTATTATGTAACTCTTGTTGTTCGGTCCAATCTTAGTTTCCATAAATAGTTCGTGTTGAATGAATAATTATATGAATGAGAGCTTATATTAACAGACCGGTGTGCAGTGGGTGCGCTCTGCACACCGGTCTGAAATATTTCTATGGGTTATTTACAAGATTTGGCTGAGCCAGTAACTGGGGCTCAGGAATGTATTCCACCACCCTTGGATGTGTGGGAGACACAAGCATGACTGCATTGCCACGATCATGGGTTCCGGGATATTCTCTAACAAGAGTAAGGTTATTCCGGAAAATGTCATATCTTCTCTGTGCCTCAAATGCGAGCTCCAGTTGTCTTTCTTCAAGAACAACTTCCAGTACTGTCATGTTGCCGGGAGCCTGGATGTCACTTCCATAAAGTGGAATACCTGCGCGCTGGCGGATTACGTTAACATCGTTAAGAGCTGCCGCTTCGTTGCCCATTTTGGCATAAGCTTCGGCGCGGTTAAGATACATCTCTGCCAATCTGGAGATAACAGGTGACCAGAGTTGAGGTTGTTCTTCCTGATTGGAGCACTTATTAACAAAATACTGAGGATAGCCATTGCGCATATTCATCCTTCTTTCCAGGTTTACATATGTTTTTACACCATTTTCCATAATAAAATAAAGGGTGTCGTCACCAGCGGTTTCAGTAAATACGTCAAGAGTCTCTCCATCTTTTTCATAGTACCATGTTTCTGTATCAAAGTCCTTTGTAACGTTATAGGTTACAAACATCTTTTTGCCCTGCGCCTCATCTGTTGTTCTGATATAAACAATCCACATCAGTGGGTTGCCCTGTGCATCAGTACCTGCCACATATTGTGGTAAAATAAACTCATTTCGGAGGTCTTGCGGATATTTTCCCACAAGGTCTCTGTAAGGTTGAGAAGCGTACATTTCGCCCCAGCCTACACCATCAATACGGGCATACATGCCACCTACAGCAAACCAATGATAGTTATCCTCATCTATCAGTGAACGACACGCAAAAATGGTTTCAGCGTTATTTTCAGGAACAAATGTAGGATACTTAGTGTAGGTTTCACCCTGAAGTAATGAAAATTTACCAGAATCAATTACTCTACTGGCATATTCGGCAGCTTTTTCATTTTCTTCCATGTAAAGATACACCCTTGAAAGCAGTGCCCATGCAGCTTCCTGTGAACCATAAATACGAAGTTCTCCTGATGGTCTGTTGTAGTCAGACATCATTTCGGCAGCATTGAGAAGGTCTTCAATAATCAGGTCGTAGACTTCTGCAACATTGGCACGTGGGGGAATATTCTCACGATCGGTATCTGTTTTTAGAGGTACTCCCAGGTTGTTATGGGGATCTTGTGAATAGGGGCGCCCCCAGATATTTACAAGGGTAAAATAGAAAAATGCACGCAGGTAATAGTTCTCACCAATTATATGGTCCATACGTGGACTCAGATCACGTTCAGCATTTTCAATGATTTTATTGCAATTGATAATGCCCCTGTAAGAATCAACCCATAAACTGTTAAGGTGATAGTTGTTGGGAACATGTTGAAAGTTGTACATAAAGTACAGGTGGTCAGTAGTAGCGCCACTTAGGGAGATGTTATCGCCACCATATTCGCCATGGAAATGGTAAGGACGCATAAAGGTGTTTTGTTTCAGAATAGCATAAGTGCCTAATGAAGCAGCTTCAAGACCCAGTACATCGGAGAATACAATTTCATCGGCCAGGTCCTGGAAAGGATCTCTGTCAATGTCGCAACTCCAGAAACCTGCTATCAAAATAGCTATGATGATATATTTAAAGTTTTTCATAGTATGATAATTTTTTGTTTTTTAATTCTTACAATTCAATTTGTAAACCGAGCATAAACCTTTGTGTTAAAGGATACAGACCGCCAGTTTCAGGATCCATTGCTGACCATTCGGTAATAGTGAAAACATTGTCAGCACTGAAATATATTCTTGCCCTTGAGAGACCAATTTGCTGGTTTACGCTGGCAGGCAGGTTATATCCCAGAGTAATGTTACGTAAACGTACAAAACTTGCATCTTCAAGGAAACGTGTTGATGGCCTGTTGGCATCACGATTACCACCCATTAAAGCTTTTGGGTGAGTGCCATTATCTCCTGGCTTCTCCCATCTTGACCAGCCATCTGCCAGGTTCATCTGGTTAAAGGTAGGATAATTTCCATCACTGTCAAAGAGCTGTCTGTCGCTGTTGTAGAGATAAACACCCTGTACAAAGCCAATATTGGCTGAAAGTGAGAAGTCTCTGTATCTGAATGTGTTGATGATACCACCCTGATAATCGGGCGACAAGGTTTGACCTGCAAACTGTAGTGTAGCACTGTTGTAATTATTGGTAAGCTGAACAGTTTCATTACCATCTTCATCTACAATGATCTGCTCCCAAAGTGGATCACCATTCCCTGGGTCTACGCCGTGCCATATACGCATGAAGTAAGAATCCATATCACGCTCTTCAGTAACCCGAATATTTCCTGATGTAATGGGTTGGCCATCATAAAGTTCAATTACCTGATTTCTGTTGAAGGCAATATTGAAATTGATGTCCCACTGGAAGTCTCTTGTTTTTATGACTTCCGGCTGAAGAGAAATTTCAATACCCCTGTTCCTGATCTGTCCGATGTTATCCCAAACACCTGTAAAGCCTGTTAGAGCAGTAAGGGGGACATAATACAACAGACCTGAGTTATTTCTTTCGTAAACTTCGAAATTACCTGTTATCCGATTGAAAAGCCTTGTTTCTAAAGCCAGGTTTGTAGTTTGAGTTTTTTCCCAGGTGATAAACGGGTTTGCAATCTGGTAAGGCCTTGCGGCAGGGATACCTGCGTACTGACCGGTTAACTCATAATAACCCAGGTGTGGGAAACCGCTGGGTGAGTTACCAACCTCACCATAACTGGCAGTAAGTTTCAATACATTTACCCAGTCAACATCAGCCATGAAATCTTCGTAGTGCATATTCCATCCACCACTTAATGAGAAGAAGTTACCATACTGATTTTCGCGACCGAATGCAGAAGATCCTTCCCTGTTAAACGATGCAGTACCCATATATTTGTCATCAAATACATACTGGAGATTTACAAGAAAAGATTGACGTGCCGACTGGAATTTTCCTCCGCCAACACTTGCAGCAGTTGAAGTGGCATTCAGTACATTCAAGCCTGCAGTAATGCCATGACCTGTTGCTGAGTTGTTTTCAAAATGGGTATCACTATATTCCCACGCAACAAATGCCTGGAAGGAGTGATCACCATAACTGTTTTGGAAGCGTAACATCTGGTTGGTAAGCTGGTTTCTTGAGAAACTGTAACTGGTATTAAATGCTCCGTTGTTTGCTCGGCCACCAGTTGATCTGGGGTCAGAATACCATTCGCCCTGGCCAAATGCAAAAGAAATATTGTTCATGGATGAGAAAGTCAGCCAGTCTGTAATCTCAAGATCAGCACCGGCATTCAGCCTGAAGTTGTTTGAGCGGCCTGAGCCCCAGTTGTATTGGAGATTGTAAAGATAGTTGCTCTGGTCTCTTCCAATCCATGGGTAGTCTGTATCGGTGCCAGGTTCAATGGGAGTTCCGTTTTCTTTGTAGGGGTGGTCCCAGGGGAGATAAGTGTAAGCATTGTATGTACTGTGCTCGCGGTTGTCAGTGTTAGTTAGGTTACCTGTAAGGTTCGCTTTCAGTGTAAGTCTATCAGTTGCCTGTATATTAATATTAGCTACTGCAGAGTATCTTTCATATTCATATCCCCTTAGAGCACCGGTTTCATTATAGTAAGTACCTGAAATATATGAACTTACCTTGTCAGTTCCACCATTGTAAGACATACTGTATTCCTGTGCGACACCAGTCTGGGTTGCAATATCAAGCCAGTCGGTATCTAAATCAAGCAGGTTGGCATTGTACCATGGGCTGTCGTTCCATGTTGAATGATAGTCAAAAAGTTCCTGAGAATTCATCAGAGAGAAATTTCCCCTGTGAAGCTCGGTGAAACCGGTAGTTGCATAAAAGTTCAGTTTGGAAACACCTTTTTCGGGGGTTCTGGTTTGAACAAGTATAACACCATTAGCGGCTCTTGATCCGTAAAGTGCAGTAGCTGATGCATCTTTAAGGATTGTGATGCTTTCAATATCTCCCGGATTAAGATTTGGTTCATTATGTCCTACTGCTATACCATCAACCACCCAAAGAGGAGCATTGGTAGTATTGATTGAACCTTTACCCCTGATATTGATAGTAGCAGCCTGACCTGGTCGTCCTGTTGCACTGCGTGCATAAACTCCAGCAGCTTTTCCTTGTAATAAGGCAGAAATACGGGGCGAAAATACATCGTTCAGTTCTTCAGATGAAATACTTACAACAGAACCTGTGAGGTTTGATCTGGCTGTTGTTCCGTAGGCAATTACAATGATCTCATCGAGCATGTCAACACTTTGCGATAGACCCACATTAATCGTGCTACTGCCCTCAACAGCAATTTGCTGACTTTGGTAACCTATATAAGAATAAACCAGAATTGCATCTGATGGTGCCATCAGAGAGTAATTACCTTCCATATCGGTCACGGCTCCGGTTGTTGTATTCTGTATTACAACGTTTACACCGGGTAAAGATTCATTGGTTACGGCATCAGTTACTTTACCGCTTACCCTGATGGGCTGACTTTGCGCATTTGCAGTCGCTGTTAATGAAACACAAATGATTGCAAATACCATGAAAAAACTACTCCACGATATTAATATGCTTTTCAAAGCCCCTTTGCTATTTTCTTTTGGGTAAAAAGCCTTTAAAATATAATTTTTCATAGATTGGTGATTTAAGAGTTTTAATTTCTGTTTTCAAAAACTTCAATAGTGCTCAGGTGAGTCCAGTCGCGACTGCCATATGTGTCAAGAATACGGAACCTGAAATATCTTGAAGCGTAGTTCTGATCCATTTCAAGGGTTTGCATTTCATCAACCGGTTCAACTGGAAGGTCTGCAGGAGATGTCCAGACTGTTTCCCAGGTCTCGCCATCTGCACTTATTTGCACATCCAAATGATTGGGTCGGTCAGTTATACCGCTGGGTTGCCTGAAAGTGTAATTAAAACCACCAATTTTGGTTTCTTCAGCGAAATTGACCTGTATCCAGTGGGGGAGGGGTTCTACTCCGGCTGACCAGGCAGAGTGCCAGTAAGTGCCGGTATTGCCATCAACCAGGCTTTCCATAGGTCCTTCACTGGTTTCCTGTGTCCAGACATCAATCATATCTGCTGTGAGCGGATGAATGATTTGGCCATCTTCGTCAGTTTCAAATGTAAATTGTTCTCCATAGGCTACCCCTGCATCGCTGGCAGCATAGGCCCTCAGGTAATATCTTGATAGCGGCTCAAGATCTCTGGCATGACTTACAAAGTCTCTGGCTTCAACGCCATCAATAGTATAGGTGCCATCACTTGTGTAAAAATCAGATACAGTTGGGTTTTCACTTTTGCTCCAGCATACACCGATTGCAGTGATTTTGGTGCCACCATCGTCGGTGATCACACCACCGCTCCATGCAGCATTGTGTGTAACATCAGTTACGCCTTTGGTTGTAACCGAAGGAAGATTTCCACTGTCATCTTTGCTGCAACTTATAAAAATAAATGCAGCAAAGCCCATTAGTAACAATGGATAAATCCAGATTTTTGTTTTTGCTTTCTTCATGATGTTTTTAAATTGATTAGTTATTAAAATGTGGGGATTTTCAGCCCCGGTTGATAAAATAATTTGTTTTTGCTGTTTTTTTGAACATGTGTATAAATAATATCAGGACATTTAGCCGTCTTTTTTCTACTAAAAGTTCTGGTATCCGTTAAATAAAATTAAAAAGACGGTGCAAGATATTAAAAAATATCAATAATAAGAAAAAATTAACAAAAAAATTTTGCTAGATTTGCATATATGAATTTGTTAACTTAATATAATTGCTATGTTGCGTTTTAATATATGCTTATATGGATAATTATCAAATACATTGATCATAGTAAATCTATTATGCCATAGTTTAATAATAATTATTAAAATCAAAACATCATGAAAATCATTTCTTATCTGGCTATTACAATAGCTTTGGGCTTTTTTTTAATTGCCAACGTTTCCTGTAGCGAAAAGGAAGAAATTAAACCTATTCCTAATATGGGACTCAAAATTCCCACCGAGGGCAACAGCTGGTTTTTTATGAATCCGGATACTGATAATGCCCAGGTTATGAATCCGGGTTCCATGTCATGGACTGATCCCCGATTGGTGCACCGCACTTATTTTCGTGTTGAGCGCAAGGGAGAATTGCACCTGGGTATAAATGCAAGAATAGAAAATGGTGCTTCCAGGCTAACGGCTTTTTTTAATGGAAATGAGATTGAGCTCGAAATTAATTCCACAGAATCCAAGGATATATATATAGGTAGCTTTGCAATTGAGGAGCCTGGCTATATGTTTCTTGATATTCAGGGTGTAAGTAAAGAGTCGCTTGATTTTGCTGATATTTCTGATGTAATTCTTGGCGGCAGTGCAACACAGGGGGGTATACATTATATAAATGAAGAATATTTTTACTGGGGGCGGCGTGGACCATCAGTGCATCTTGGATTTGAAGTTCCTGCCCAGGCATCGCCAGTTCATTATTTTTACAGTGAAATTACTGTACCCCCGGGTAATGATGTGATAGGCTCTTACTACATGGCCAATGGTTTTGGTCAGGGTTATTTCGGGTACCAGGTAAATTCTGATACCGAGCGCAGGGTATTATTCTCGGTATGGAGCCCATATCATACTGATAATCCCGCTGAAATTCCTGATGATCAGCGTGTAGATCTTCTCAAAAGAGGGGATAATGTTGTAGTAAATGATTTTGGAAATGAAGGTTCCGGCGGACAAAGCTACCTGGTCTATAACTGGCAGGCAGGAAAAACCTATCGGTTTTTACTTAAAGGTGAACCTGCTGCCGGTGAAACCAATAAAACCGATTATACTGCATGGTTTTCATCTGAATATGATGATGACTGGAAGCTTATTGCCAGTTGGCGCCGGCCACTTACCAATACCTACCTTACAAATCTTTATTCTTTCCTTGAAAATTTTAATACCCGCACGGGCCCCATTGAACGTATGGCATTTTATAATAACCAATGGATATTGGATACATCAGGTAACTGGCACGAATTGAACAGGGCGCGATTTACCGCTGATGCCACAGCTCGCGATAAAGCCAGACTGGATTATGCCGGTGGATTCTACAACAATGATGAGGGATTTTATATGAAAAACTGCGGGTTTTTTGATGAAACTTCACCCATAGATACCTGGCATACAAGGCCTTTGCAGGGGCAGCAACCCCAGATTATTTTTGAAGAATTACCCTGATATTTCACTGTTCCTTAAACTATTCATAAAGCAGCTGGACTTACAGACTAGTTGCTTTCATATCTGAACGAAAAAGTATTATTAACCACCATTGGTAACGTCCCCATCAATCCTGCTTTTTCTTTAAGTTCCGATTGTACGATGCGGGTGTCCTGCTTCAACCTGAGCATGGTGTACTTGTTGAGTTTCTGCCTGATGGGATCGGTAATAAGGTTGCCCGCTTCGGCCATCTCGCCACCAATAATTATGGCTTCGGGATTGAAAAGGTGAATCAATATGGAAATGCCTTTGGCTAAATATTCCCCGGCTTCTTCAATCAGTTCAATGGCAAAAAGGTCACCTTGGTTGGCGGCATCAATGATGGTTTTGAGTGTGATCTCTTCAGTTTTCTTATTCACAATAATACTGATGATAGAACTCTTCCCGTTTCGTATTTTTTCCTGCGATTTTTTCACAAGGGCTGTGCCTGATGCAATCGTTTCAAGGCATCCTATCTTTCCGCAATAGCACAATTCGCCATCTGAATCCATTTGAATATGTCCAAACTCACCACAAAATCCTGAGTTCCCATTATAGAGTTTCCCATTAATAATAATACCCAACCCGATACCTGAACCAATATTGATAAACAATACATTCGATTTGCCTTTGGCATATCCGAACCAGGCTTCGCCAACGGCCATGGCCTTGGTATCATGTTCAATAAACGCCCGCTTGCCGAATAACTTTTCAAAAGTATCAGCAATGGGCTTATCGCCAAATTGCGGATAACTGTAACTTATACCTTTCTTAATATCAATAAGTCCGGGTATGGTTATGCCAAAACCCAGCAGTGATTTCTTACTTATTTTGTTATTGGCAAGTAAATTATCTGTTTCTTCCTTTAATGTTGCCAGGAAGTTATCAGAGTTTTCAAGTCCCTGATTTACTTCAAGTATGCGACCTATTTGCTGGTTGTGCAGGTTGAAAATTCCAATCCTGCTGTATTTACGACTCAGATCGATGCTTACAATTACACCGGCATTGGGGTTTAAGCCGTAAACAGATGGCTTTCTCCCGCCTTTGGATTCGCCGATACCGAAATTCTCCACGAGTCCCTCGGCCGACAATTCATTCATGATATTGGTAATGGAAGGTATGCTATTGTTAGTGGCATCACACAATTCCGCAATGGTTTTCAGGCCTTCTTTATAAAAAATATCGATTACTTGTCTCTTAAGGAGCAACTTTTTTATATTCTGAGGATAACCTTTCCCGTCTCCGGTGCCAGTTACTTTCTTTTTTGACGTTTTCATGTCGATGCCACTAAATGTTTACTGTAAATATACTGGAAGTTTTGCAAAGTAATAAAAAAGATTAATAAGTTGCACGTATTATTTTACATTTATTAAATTAGGTGTAAGAAACGGATTAATTTGACTGGCAGAGGGGAAAGGATTAGAGAAGATGATTCTGAATATTACCACTTCTTATTATCTTTTCCAGATAAGGTTCGTAGAGGCTGTTTTTCAGTAGCTGAAGATAATTAAGGTTGTGCAGGTCGGAGCCCAAAAAATCAATCATATCGGCATCGATAAGTTTTTCTGCCTGTTTTTTAACTTCTTTGGAGAAATGCCCTGTAAGGCTGTTGATATTCATCTGGAAATAAACCCCCCGGTTTTTCAGGTCTTCAAACTTTTTAAAGTCATTGAACCAGAAAAGATATCTTTCGGGGTGGGCAAGCATAATGCGGTAACCTTTGATTTGTAAATCGAAGGTTAATTCATAAAGGTTGGGTGGTGCCTGGTAGTAAGGGAGTTCAACCAGTAAATAATTATTGCTGAATGTTTGCAACAACCCTTTTTCGAAAAGTTTTTCAAAACCATCGTCAATCATGTATTCTGCCGCTGCTTCAATGGTCATCCTGATGTTTTCCTCCCTGAGCTTTTCATTGAGAAGGTTAACGCCTTTTTTTATAATTTCAGGGGTATTGGGATAAATATCTGAACTGATATGAGGAGTGGTTATGAGTTTTCTGTATCCCAGGGCTTTCATTTCCCTGATAAGGGTAAGTGATGTTTCCATGTCGGGAGAACCATCGTCAATCCCGGGTATCAGATGCGAGTGCATGTCTGTAATCAACCCACTTAGATCGACAGGATGTTTTAATTTTTTGGGTTTAAAAAAATTTCCGAACATTAAATTTCCTCTTTTTCAGATTTTTTTTACAGGCCTGATCTCCATTTTGTAATGCCTGTTTACTTATTTATCTGTTATCGTATTGATCTTTATAATAATTCTGGTATTCACCCGAAGTAATGTTGTCCATCCATTGTTTGTTTGCCAGATACCAGTCTATGGTTTTATCCAGACCTTCTTCAAACTGTAGTGAAGGCATCCATCCCAGTTCCTTTTTTATTTTGGTAGCATCAATGGCATATCGCAAATCGTGTCCGGCCCGGTCTTTCACATAAGTAATCAGTGTTTCTGAAGTACCGGGTTTCCGGCTGAGCTTTTTATCCATGATTTTACAGAGTACCTTAATAAGATCAATGTTTTTCCATTCGTTGTGACCTCCGATGTTGTAGGTTTCGCCATTTCCCCCTTTATGATAAATAAGATCAATGGCCTGTGCATGGTCAATCACGTAGAGCCAGTCCCTTACATTTTCTCCTTTTCCGTATACCGGAAGCGGTTTCATGTTAATTATGTTGTTGATAAATAATGGCAAAAGTTTTTCGGGAAACTGATTAGGTCCATAATTGTTGGAACAATTGGAAATAATCACCGGCAAATTATAGGTATGATGCCATGCTCTTACAAAATGATCGCTGCCAGCCTTGGATGCAGAATAAGGACTGCGTGGGTCATAGGCTGTTGTTTCGGTAAAAAGACCATCTTCCCCCAGCGAGCCGTAAACCTCGTCAGTAGAGATATGATAAAATCTTTTACCAGATAATTCTTTCCAAGAGTGCTTTGCCGCATTGAGCAGATTAACTGTACCTATCACATTGGCATTTATGAACTCCATCGGATTGGCAATGGAACGATCTACATGGCTTTCTGCAGCAAGGTGGATCACTCCATCGAAATTATATTTTTCAAAAAGAGAGAAAATAAAATCTGCATCCACAATATCTCCTTTTTCGAAAACGTAATTTGATGCATTTTCCACATCCCGCAAGTTTTCAAGGTTACCGGCATAGGTCAGCTTGTCAAGATTAACAATCCGGTAATCCGGATATTTGTTTACAAATAATCGCACTACATGCGAGCCTATGAAACCGGCGCCACCGGTAATTAAAATTGTTTGCATAATTTATTCTTTTTAGCGGGTTACTACTCAGATTTTAAAAACTCCAGTACTGAAGGTCTTTAATCTTGTTTCTGAAAATGCCTTTGATGTCAACAAGAATTGGATTTTCGATATTCTTCATCATATTTTTGAGATCGTTTTCGGTAAGCTGCATATATTCTTTGTGATTAACTGCAACGATCACCGCATCATAATCATCAGAGGGTTTTTCGCAAAGGCTGAAGCCATATTCATGCTCAAGTTCCTGTGCATTGGCCATGGGGTCAACCACATCTACATTTACTCCGTAACTATTAAGTTCACTAATTACATCTGCAACCTTGGAGTTCCTGATATCGCTGACATTTTCCTTGAAGGTAACACCCATAATCAGGACTTTTGATTGTTGAATATTCTTACCGGCGGCAATGAGTTTCTTTACCAGTTGCTTGGCCGCATAAAACCCCATGGAGTCATTTACAAATCGTCCGCTGTTAATAATTTGCGGATGGTAGCGGTATTCTTTGGCCTTGAAAACCAAATAATACGGGTCAACCCCAATGCAATGGCCACCTACCAGTCCGGGATAGAAACGCAGAAAATTCCATTTGGTACCTGCTGCTTCAAGCACATCATACGTATTGATTCCCATGCGGTTAAAGATGATAGAAAGTTCGTTCATCAAAGCAATATTCACATCGCGCTGTGTGTTTTCAATGATCTTGGCAGCTTCTGCCACTTTAATGGAAGGTGCGCGATGTACACCAGCAGTTACTATAAGTTCGTAGGTTTTGGAAATATTATCAAGTGAAACTTCATCGCAACCCGAAACTACCTTGGTTATGGTAGTAATGGTATGCTCTTTGTCGCCCGGGTTGATGCGCTCTGGTGAAAAGCCCACTTTAAAATCTTCACCGCATTTGAGTCCGCTTTCCTTTTCAAGAATGGGAATACAGTCTTCTTCGGTACAACCGGGATAAACCGTAGATTCATAAACCACATAATCTCCTTTTTT
Source organism: Bacteroidales bacterium (assembly GCA_007129355.1). GTDB lineage: Bacteria > Bacteroidota > Bacteroidia > Bacteroidales > UBA7960 > SKVR01. Next base: position 27,047 of record SKVR01000044.1, read on the forward strand.
CAGGGCTTTGCCCACTGCATGAGAAGCCGATATTACCGGGGTAAGATCGGGAAGATTATGTTTGTCGATAGGGGTGGGAACACCAACTATATGAAAATTGGCTTTTTTGAGATCTTCAGGATCTGCTGTGAAATAGATATCGCAGTTGTCAAAGGCTTCGGCTTCGAGTTCTTCGCTGGGGTCTATCCTGTTGCGCATTTTTTCTACCCGGTCGGCTTTGATATCAAAACCTACTACACTGATTTTTCTGGCAAATTCAAGTGCAATGGGTAAACCTACATATCCCAGCCCAATTACTGAGAGTTTGGCTTCTTTGTTTAATAATCTTTCGTAAATATTCATTTCTAAATTTTTAAACTGATTAAATTCTGGTTAATATTTTTCTTTAGATAATTTCTTCCTTATGAGAATTCGAAGCACAAAGCACGAAAAATCCTTATTTTCTTACTTTCCTATTTTCTCAACAACTTATTAACCCATCAACCCATCAACCCACTTTCTTACTTTCCCACCTTCAAGAATATATTTCTCCTTGCTTTCGGGGCAAACGGCCTCATTGTTAACGTCAAAATCCAGCCGATGGCCGAATTCACTCATCCAGCCAATGTGTTTTGCAGGATTACCCACAACCAGTGCATATGCCGGAACATCTCGGATTACAACGGCACCTGCCCCGATAAAGGCAAACTCGCCTATTTCAATACCGCAAACAATAGTAGCATTGGCACCAATAGTTGCTCCCTTTCTTACCAGCGTTTTTACATACTGATCTTTCCTTACTACCGCACTGCGAG
>SKVR01000032.1 GCA_007129355.1 Bacteroidales bacterium
AAAAAACGACAATTATGGCAGGAAGAATAACGCTTACGATGATCAAACCCCATGCAATTGAAGATGGAAACCTGGGAAATATTTTAGCAAAAATACTGGAGGCAGGCTTCAGGATATCGGCAATGAAATTGTTGCGCCTCAGCCTTAAGCAGGCGCAGGAATTCTATAAGATTCATGATGGGCGCGAATTTTACAAACCACTGACCGAGTTTATGTCAAATGGTCCTATCGTTGCTGTCATTCTGGAAAAAGAGAATGCAGTGCAGGACTTCCGTAAGCTTATCGGAACAACTGACCCAACAACAGCAGAAGAAGATACAATACGAAAATTGTTCGGTCTAAATACCAAGGAAAATGCTGTTCATGGTTCTGATTCCGACGAAAACGCCAAATTAGAGGCAGATTTTTTCTTTAGCCTTTTGGAAAGATACTAGCTTGCCTGTTTTATTGGCAAGTGGCAAAATCATCAGGAAGGATAATACTCATCAAAAGTACCATTTTCATATAGTACAATTAACTTGACGATTTTTTGCTTACCTGGTAGTTTGCTTTTTTTATTCACTTCTTCAGTATTTAAAGTATCTGAAGGGATATCTTCTATTGATTTTTCCTTTCCGTGATAAGCAGGAAGTTCATCATCCCTGCATGCAGTGCTTTCTGTCTCACTCCCGGAAGGGAAAGTTAAAGGAGAATCAGTTTCTGCTTCAGGCTTTAATGTTTCTTCATCATACAGGTCGGAGAACAGATCACGTTCCTTCCCCATAATATTTCCTTCTCCTTTTAGTAACCAGATTAAACTAATTTCCGGAAATTTATCAATAAGCTTGTAAATAAATTCCAGACTGGGTTTGTTCCTTTCCGATAAAATATGAGAAATTGTTGAACGGGGTACTTCAAGTGTATCGGCCAACTTTGATGGCGATAAATCATACTTTCTTATTATTTCCTGAATCCTGTTTACCATTGTTAATTTTATGTTTACATGTATGAACTGTTAAAACGAAAAGAAACGTTTATAAATGTAAATTTATAAAAAAGTTAGCAATATACAAATGTAATTCAATATTTCTTTAATATTTGCTTTATATAAGCTGACATAAGTACGTATTATCAGTAATATAGGTCATTAAATTATAGCCGTACGATTTCGCTTTGGAAATTTCCAAAATTTAGTAATCTATTAAACTTAAGTTTTATATAATCTATATAAATTACTGGTTATAAGGTATATAATATTATTTTTTATTACATTTAATTAATAGTATACAGAAATTTAAATTTAGTTACACACGTAAATTAATTTACATTTAATAAAGTTGTGTACAAATGTAAATCATTATTATAATGTGCATCCTTACAGTTATTTACAATATAATTTATTGTATTGTACTACTTTGTGAATTCACATTTCTGTATAGTTTTTATTGTATATGCTTGTGAATTATACGATGTTGTTATAATTGAATTACAATGTTACGTTTGTTAACAGTTTATTTCATACTATCTGTTAATATTATTTTAGGTATAATTGTCTTTGCATTAGGGTTTGCGCCGATATCTGCTTCGGCGTCGACTTCTTACCTCTGCCTCCATTTTTCACTTAATGATTTTCCGTAATGATTTAATATGGCAAAATTTACTTGTATAGAATTTCTTATATCTTCCTGAGATTTGCATAAAAACATTTTATCAGGGGTGTGTTAGAGTAAATTGAAATTTTATAACCGAAATTCCACAGGAATTCCATAGTAATTAACTAATATACAATTTATTACATGAAATTAATTATGATTTAAAGTGGAAGGGTTTTGAGAAGAAAAATCAAAAATGCATACCTGGAATTAAAAAGAAAATTTTTTTTTAAAGCTTAATGGCTTTAATGAGTTCTGCACGGTTTTTGAAATTAATTCTGACAATATATATTCCCGAAGCGAGTATTTCGATATTACTAAAAGGTCTGACCTCATTATAGCCACTAAAAACTTCAATATTATTTAGTGTCCACATTTTTTGTCCACTGCTGTTTATCAAATCAATTGAAACGGTTTCTTTTCCTTCTGCAAAAAATCTGATTCCTGAATCGGGTAGCAGTGGGTTATTTAGTATTACTGCAACAGGCCAGTCATCGCGATATTGCCCGCCGAGTATCAAAATGGCTTTTCCAAAGTCTGGAATTCCGTATCCATAAAGGCTGTCGGGCATCATGTAGCGATCAGCACTTCTTAAAATGGCATTACGTACCTGCTCATTGGTTGCTTCAGGAAACTTTTGCCACAGACAAGCAGCCATGCCTGCCACAAGGGGTGCAGAGAAAGAAGTACCGTTGGCATTACCTGTAGTACCCATCAGGTTTAAAACCGCAACTCCTTGTGCCTGTGCCATAATTTCAGGTTTTACTCTACCGTCGGCAGATGGCCCTACAGAACTAAAATTGACCCTTTGTCCCTGGTTATTAGTACCTCCTACAGCAAGAGATCCGTGCGCATCAGCCGGCGAGCCTATATATCTCCAGGATTGTCCGCCGTAGTTACCTGCGCTGCTTACCACCAGAATACCCCTGCTGAAAGCTTTGTTTGCTGCCCGGGCAACTATGGTTGTCTGACCGTCAAGATCACTATATTCATAATTTTGAGCAGGATCATCAAATCGGGTATAACCCAAAGATGAATTGATAATGTCAGCTCCCACACTGTCGGCGAATTCTGCTCCAGCCAGCCAGTTATACTCTTCGATACGGAACTCAGATGATGCATCTTCAGTACGCAGCAACCAGAATGATGCACCCAAAGAAGCCCCCGTATAACGTCCCGGAAGATGACCTCCCATGACGGAAAGCACATATGTACCGTGAGGATGCGAATTAAAAATATCTCCATCAGGATCAACAAAATCGCGGTACCCCAGAATTCTGTTTTGTTCCCATAAAGTATTGAATCCATTTAGTGTATCTGCAGCCCTGTAGCCTGCATCCAGGACAGCAATAACTTTATCGTGTCCCCAGTAGCCCCGCGTGTGAAGTTCCTGTCCGTTTACAAGTTTTACCTGGGTTTCAGCATCTCCATAATCAGGATAATTGCTGTGTGTATGTAATAAGGAGTAGGGAAACCCTTCAAAAAACAAACCAGGATCAAAAGATAAATCATCTAAAGCCTGACTACCATTAATTTCTTCCAGCTTTTTATCTTCAGGTAAGGGAGGTTTAGGTTTTACATCTTCAAGGTAAGAAATAAACTCATAATTATCAAGTTGCAGCAATGCTTCTGCATGTCTGACTTTAAGCAATCCTCCGTTGAGCCATTTGCTTGCGTAGTAAACAACTATCGATGTGTCGGCAGAAAGAGTTTGTAAATAAACCGGGGAAACGGGCAAATCATATAAATCAAGCGGAATATTTTGTTTCTGACGACGCTCAATGGCGCGTTCAGAAAGAAACTCATGAGGCCTGGAGAGTGAGTAATGAGAATTCTCTTTGTCTGTAAATTCTACCCACACCATTATAGGGTCGTTACCCCACACTGATAATGCGATAAGCGACACCAGAATTAATATGGATAGCCTGTTTATCATAATTCTATTTAACTTCCAAATGTGTTCAGAAGTTCAATAACTTTTAAAATTAATCCAGCTCCAACATGCCGAAATCAGCAATTTCATAAGTATAATTTACGCCCCTGACAATGGTTCCGTCAACTTCCTTGTTCAGATCTATGAATCGTTTGTAAACCATGCCGAAATCTTTGGCAAAAATCTCGTATTGCAGCTCTTCCCCAATAAGGGTGACAAAATCCTTTTGCATAACCCTGGCAGTTGAATCAAAAGAGTGACCACTTAGGTCCATGGGTTCGTGAAGTGATAAAAGCCGGTAAATTTGTTCAGTTTTGTTATTAAAAGCATTGCCATCCCATGAATTCTCTTGACCAACCTGCCCTGCCCTGAGCGGAAAAGCAAGCTTTATATAGGTAATATTTTCTTCAGTTTTCAGAGCCTTACTGCTAATAATTTTGGAAGACCAGACATTTTTTACCCGCCAATTGTCATTTTCACCGGGGCGCCAGAATCTTTCGAGCCTCATACTCTCTTCACCTTCACTATCGGTAAAGAAGCCGGCATTTACTTCCATCACCTGGTAATTGTAATGAAAAACTTCTCCCAGAAAATCATCATAAACTGTTGAATCCACATTGTAAACGATCCATTTACCCGGAGTATGACCAAAATACTCTATTCCCAGATAGGCAGGTTCTCCCTCAGATGTTTCGCAGGACCAGAAAGTAATCACCATAAAAAATAGTAATACAATACGGCTGCTTTTCTTAATTAATCGGGATTCGGGCATATAATAATTTTTTGATTAAAATAAATTTTCATTTTAGTTAAAATCCTCCTGGACCCCACGGCTGGTCATGCCTGCTTGGACCAGGCCTTATGGGAATGACTTCATCATCTGTTTCAATAATCACCTTTTCTTCAGTAATAACACCATTTTCATAGAATACTCTTCTTTGAATCTGACCCTCATCGGTAAAATATACCCACTCTCCTTCATTCAGATTGTCAGAATATTCTCCGGCAAGCATGATTTTACCATCAGGGAAAAAGAGTTGATAGGTGCCGTTAAGAAGATCATCTTTGTAATGGGCAATCATATATACAGAACCATCGGGATAAAACCTTTCGAGTTTTCCGTTCTTCTCACCACTTAACCATTTTTCTGCTTCAGCAACAGTTCCGTCGGAAAAAAAAGTTTTCCAAACGCCATGATTCATACCATTTTTGTAATGATGTTCGCTTATAAGCACTCCCTGCTCATTGTAAAACAGCCATTTACCCTGCATCTGCTGATCAACATACTTTCCCTTACCCAGTGTCCTTCTGTTGCGATGGTAATACGTAGCTTCAACGGTCTTTTTACCGGGTTCATGAATCAGCTCTGCCCTTAATTGCCCCTGAGGATAGAAATATCTGAATACCCCCGTGGGTTTGTCATCCACAAAGTTTCCTTCATAACGAATACTCCCGGAACTGAAATAACCTTTCCAGGGACCCTGACGCTGCCCAAACTCATCCCTTTGGTTATACTCGTCCTGCATAGCAAAGGCCAAGCAAGGAACAAAAAGAAATAACAATATGATATGACTAAACTTATTCATTTGATGATTTAATTTCACGAATTTACTAAAACATATGATTTTAACGTGAGTTTTGGCTGTCGATTATATGGTTTTTCAGGAAAACTTTGAAGTCAAGCAAGCTTTCAAATGCATAATCAATGAGAAAATGATTTTGCGCTACCTGCTTTCTGTCACTACTTATAAATACGGTAATCATTTTCAAATTCTTACCAAATTTCATATCGCTCAAGGTATCGCCCACCATTATAGATCTTTTAAATTCGATTTCAGGAAAATCTTTTTTTGCTTTCAATGCCATGCCTGGTAAAGGTTTACGATAGAAACTATTTTGCTCTTTTAAAGCAGGACAGTAATATATTTTATCTATTCTTCCACCTTCCTGTTTGATTTCGGCAAGCATCTTACGGTGTATTTGCTCAATATCCTGTTCGGTGAAAAGCTTTTTACCAATTCCCTGCTGATTGGTAACAATAATAATCCTGTTGAAAACCTCAGAAAAGTAAGCAATGCTTTCCTTTACCCCGTCAATAAACTTAAATTTATCAGGAGTATCAATAACTTCATCCAAAAAACGACTATTTATTACACCATCTCTATCCAGAAAAATACTCCAGATGTTATAATTATGATTAGAATTTAATTGGGATTTCATTGGGTTGAATGATTCTGTCATTTTTTCATGGCAGCATCAAATACCGCTTCTGTTAGCCTGGGCCATGAAAATCTTTGTTTTTGCGATTTCACGCCCTTAATAAGTTCATCTGCCATATTTTTGGAGAAAAAGCGATGTATGGCTTTAGCAACTTTTTCTGCATCGGGTTTAACAACAATTCCGGCAATATTATTGGGCACCATTTCGGGAAGAGCACCCACATTGGTTACCACCATAGGAACATCGAAATGATAAGCCACCTGGGTAACACCGCTTTGCGTGGCGTCTTTGTATGGCTGCGCCACAAGATCGCTGGCGCAGAAATATGCAGCAACCTTATCATTGGGAATAAACTGTGTATGCAGCACGACTTTATTGCCCAGTCCCTTTTCTCTGATGATCTTAAAATAAGGCTGGTCAGATGAATAAAACTCACCGGCCACAATAAGCTTAACAGGCAAATCGGCCAGTATCTGCTCGCCCATGGCATTGAGAAGAATATCCAGACCTTTGTAATCCCTTATGAATCCGAAAAACAGGATGTAACGATATTCGGAAGAAAGTTTCAGGATTTTCAAAGCTTCCTCACGCGGTATCTTATCACCAAAGTTATCATACAATGGATGCGGAGCATACAATTTGGGTTTACCTTTCTTTTCAAATTTTTCAAGATCGTTCAAAACTGATTTGCTGAGAGTGACAAAACCATCGCTCCTTTTGATAAAAAATCTTGTAAGCCATTCATCGCCGGGTCTTTTCTCGTGTGGAATAATATTATCGGCAATGGTTACCACGCGGGTTTTTTTATTTTTTCTCACCATTCCTGCGATGGTACCAAGGCAAGGAGCCATAAAAGGCAGCCAATAACGAATAACAAGCAGATCAGCATTTTCGCGCCGGATTTGTCGTCCTGTCAACCACCAGTTTATGGGATTTATACTGTTTACCTTAACTCTGATATCCAGATTTTCAGGTGCAGGCCTTATGGCATACTGTGTTTTACCGGGAAATAAAATACGGGGATACTGCAGGGAGAAAGTATAAATAATCACTTCGTGACCCTGTGCCAGAAACTCTTCGGCCAGCCGCTCATTAAAAGTGGATAATCCTCCTGCCCGCAAAGGATATGCAGAACCTAATATGATTATTTTTGCCAATTTTTTTCAGTAGTTTTTTCAATTAAATAATAGTTGCGGTCGGGTGCGTTTCTTGAAATAAGTTCTCCGAGAAATCCACCCACAAACAACTGTGTTCCCAGTATCATGGCAAGCAAACCGAAATAAAATAAAGGTCTTTCTGTCATGCGATATTCCATCCAGAAAAATTTCGCATAAGCCAGATAAAGCGCAATAATAAAACCCATCATGAATAGTATTGTTCCGAAAAAACCGAAAACATGCATGGGCTTGCGTCCCCAGCGGGTAACAAACAGGATTGACAAAAGATCCAGAAAACCATTAATAAAGCGCTCCAAACCAAATTTTGTGCTGCCATATTTTCGTTTTTTGTGCTCCACAACCTTCTCTCCTATCTTGTGAAATCCTGCCCATTTAGCCATAACCGGGATATACCGGTGCATTTCGCCATAAACTTCAACCGATTTTATCACACGGTTCCTGTATGCTTTCAGTCCGCAGTTAAAGTCGTGAAGTTTTATGCCTGTAGCCACTCGTGTTGCCAGATTATAAAGTTTGGTAGGGATGGTTTTGGATATGGGATCGTGCCGTCTCTTTTTCCAGCCACTGACCAGGTCATATTTTTCCTTGACAATCATATCATACAGTCCGGGAATTTCATCTGGACTGTCCTGAAGATCGGCATCCATGGTTATAACCACATCTCCTGATGCATGATAAAAGCCTTCATTCAGTGCTGCCGACTTACCATAATTTCTCCTGAATTTCACACCTTTGACAAAGGGAAATCTTTCCTTAAGCTGCTCAATTACAGCCCATGATTCGTCGTTGCTTCCGTCATCAATAAAGATCAATTCACTCTGGTAACGATCTTTAACCACCCTCCATATCCATTCCGTGAGCTCAGGCAACGACTCTTCTTCATTATAAAGGGGAACTACAATTGATAAATCCATGCTTTTTGCATCTTTTACTTGAATGGGCAAATTTACGAAATTTAACAAGCATAGTATATGAATTGAAAGATTACAGATCAATCTTTCGAAATTATTGTATAATAATATAAATCCGGATAAACAATGCTATGTAAAGAATAGTTAATACTAATCTGAGAATAATCTTTAAACTTTAAATCCTGCAGGCATTAACCGGGAAATAATTGGTAACATTGCAGGATTTTTTCATTTTGATTATCCCTAACTTAAATGCGTGATCTGACCCAGGGCCCCGAGGGAAAACAAATTCTGTTGTTTGCAATGCCTATGCTGATAGGCAATGTATTTCAGCAAATGTATTATATTGTTGATACCCTGATTATTGGTCATTACCTTGGTACCGAGGCTCTTGCCGCAGCGGGCGCATCCTTCCCCGTAATTTTTGTTCTCATAAGCCTTATGATAGGAATTACCACCGGAATCAATGTGGTGATCAGCCAGTATTTCGGAAACAAAAATTACAAAATGGTAAAGCGTGCCATTGATACTGCTTTTATTTTCCTGTTTATTTCATCCATAGGATTAACTATTCTGGGCCTTGTATTCAGTGAACAGATCTTCAGATTGATAGGACTTCCCGAAGAACTTCTTGCACAGGCAATGCTCTATTTCAATGTGTATGTGGCGGGGCTCATATTTATGTCGGGATATAACGGCACAAGTGCTATTTTACGCGGTATGGGCGACTCAAAAACGCCACTCTATTTCCTGATCATTTCCACTTTTCTTAACATAGGCTTTGACCTTTTATTTGTGGCTGTATTCGAATGGGGCATTGCAGGAATTTCTTTTGCCACTGTTCTGGCTCAGGCCATAGCTTTCGGATTGTCGGTAATTTATCTTAACCGCTATCATCCGCTCATAAAATTTTCATTCAGGGGTCTGAGCTTCGATCGGTATGTGTTTCGGCAAAGCCTTCGGATAGGCATACCTACCGGACTTCAGCATACTTTTGTTTCACTGGGAATGGCTGCCCTGATGACCATTGTAAACATGTTTGGTGTACCCACCATTGCAGCCTATTCCATCGCATGGCGCATTGACTCCTTCGCAACGCTGCCGGCAATGAATTTCGGAATGGCACTTTCCACATTTGTGGGCCAGAATATCGGAGCAAACAAAATTGAAAGGGTAAGAAAAGGTCTTTCAGCTACCCTTTGGATGACATCATCATATTCTTTTCTAATTACCATTGTGGCCTGGCTTTATGGAAAAACACTGATGGGCTTCTTTACGGATGATACTGAGGTAATCAATATCGGATATAACTACCTGGTGATTGTGAGTTCTTTTTACGTAGTATTTGGTGCCATGTTTGTAATGCACGGAACACTTCGCGGAGCAGGTGATACACTCATTCCCATGTTTATCACTTTGTTTTCTCTGTGGATTTTAAGAGTGCCATTTTCATATTTCCTGTCGCAACACATGGGAGAAACGGGTATCTGGTGGGGAATCCCCATTGCCTGGGTGTTCGGGTTCGGGGCATCATTCATCTATTACAAAACCGGCAGATGGAAAGCTAAAGCAGTGGTAAAGCATCCCGATGTTGCCAGAGAAAAACTGGAATAACCAATTCATAACTCTATTCAACATATACCATAGAAAGAAGGATTTTTCTTAAAAATCTTGCTTTTTTCCTTTTTTATCTATAAATTGCGATGTTATAAAATTCCTTCCCGTTACATCTG
>SKVR01000263.1 GCA_007129355.1 Bacteroidales bacterium
CACCAGGACTTTGCTGAAGACACCTACCGCACACTCTCGGCCGTTGATAGTGTAATACTGGTTATCGACTGCGCAAAAGGCGTGGAAACCCAGACCGAAAAACTCATGCAGGTATGCCGCATGCGCAATACTCCCGTCATAGTTTTCATCAATAAGCTGGACCGCGATGGACAAAATCCGTTCGACATCCTGGATGAAGTGGAGCAAAAACTCGATATCAAGGTAAGACCTATCACCTGGCCCATTGGCATGGGAAGAGAGTTTCAGGGGGTTTACCATCTCATCAACAACCGTATTTTCTTTTTTAAGCCCAACAAGCAAAAACTGGAAGATGAAGTTATAGAGATCAATTCGCTTAACGATCCCTTGCTTGATAAGCTAATTGACGGTCATGCTGATATGTTAAGGGAAGATACAGAGCTGTTGAATGGTGTTTATGATCCTTTCGATAAAAATACCTACCGCAGCGGCGAGGTTGCTCCGGTTTTCTTTGGTAGTGCCCTTAACAATTTTGGCGTAAAGGAATTGCTGGATACTTTTATTGACATTGCCCCCACCCCGGCGCCACGAACCACTGATCTGAGGGATGTAAGCCCCGATGAAAATGCATTCAGCGGTTTTGTTTTTAAGATTCATGCCAATTTGGATCCGCGTCACCGCGACAGGATAGCCTTTTTGAGGGTTTGCTCTGGAAAATTTGAACGTAATAAAAATTACTTGCACGTAAAGCATGGCAAGACGTTCAAGTTCAGCAACCCCACCAGTTTTATGGCCAACGACAAATCGGTGATCGATGAAGCCTACCCGGGCGATATTGTTGGTTTGTACGATACAGGAAACTTCCGTATCGGTGATACCCTTACCGATGGCGAAAAGATCATTTTTAAGGGAATCCCGACTTTCTCGCCGGAGATTTTTAAAGAACTTGTCAATACCGATCCCATGAAGGCCAAACAACTGGAGAAAGGAATCAAACAGCTTACCGATGAAGGGGTAGCGCAGTTGTTTACACAGCAGCCCGGTAACAGACGTATCATTGGAACAGTAGGCGAACTCCAGTTTGAAGTCATTCAGTTTCGTTTACTGCACGAATACGGAGCATCCTGCCGTTTCGACTATCTGAATTTTTACAAAGCGGTGTGGGTCACCACTGAAAACCCAAAGCAACTGCAGGAATTTACCAATCAGAAATACCGAAACATGGTTACCGACAAATACGGAAATCCTGTATTCCTTGCTGAGTCGGAGTGGCTATTAAAAAGAGCTATGGAAAATTTTCCGGATCTTAAATTTCATTTTTCCTGGGAGGTAAAATAAGTGAATTATTACAGATTTTTTCTTGCCAACAGAAACATTCTGCTATTTGCCATCACCCTGACTCTCTATTCGGGTTTCGGGCAAACCTTCATTTTATCACTTTACATTCCTGAAATTATCAGGGAATTCCAGATCAGCCAGAGACTTTTCAGCAGTATTTATGCAGCTGCCACTCTCTGCAGCGGTATTACCATCATTTTTGCAGGCAAAATCATTGACCGCATGCCCATCATGAAATTTTCCATGCTGGTAATTATCGGTATTTTTGCCGCCAACCTGCTGGCCGGATTAAGTCTCAATCTTTTTATGCTTTTTGGGGCTATTTTCATGCTGCGCTTTTTTGGCCAGGGCTTGCTAACACACACTGCCATGACTGCCATGGGCCGTTATTTCTCAAAATCAAGAGGTAAAGCCCTTAGTATTGCATATTTGGGCTTTCCCATTGCTGAAGCAGCTATGCCCATTGCCCTTATTACCCTTATTCTTACCATTGGTTGGCGTGAATCTTTCCTGTTCAGCTCTGTCTTTATCGTTGCAACCCTTTTCCCATTGATTTTGATTCTGTTAAGAAAATTTGACCGCAGTAAGATTATTGAAGAAACAAAAACAATAGCCACAAAACCCAAAGAGACAAATATTGACCAACAAAGAACCTGGGCACAGCGTGAAATCATAAAAACACTCGATTTTTATGTTTTCGCACCCACTGTTTTTATTGTGGGATTTACACTTACCGCACTTTTCTTTTATCAGACCTTTATTGCCGGTTTCAAAGGCTGGAGCCTGGAATGGATGGCTCTAAACATTACCGCCTATGCCGTTTCCTCCCTGGTTTTTTCAATTTTTGCCGGACCGCTCATTGACAGGTATTCTGCCAGAAAAGTATTCCCGTTTGTACTGATACCGATGATAGCCGGTTTGCTTGTTCTTGCATTTTCATCACACACCTTGGCAACAACCGCTTTCTGGTTCCTGGTGGGTATTTCCGCAGGAGCCAATCCAACCGTTTCCAATGCATTATATGCCGAAACCTACGGAGTGAAAAACCTTGGATCTATCCGTAGTATTTTCACATTTATCATGATAGTAAGTACAGCTGCAGGACCTGTTGTTTATAGCGCATTGCTTGATTCAGGCTTCAATTTCAATCACATCCACCTGATGATAACCGGTGTTATTGTATTAAATATCATTTATATTCTGCTGGCTTTCAGGCATAAAAAAGAAACTGTCTCCTAAGTGATATCTGGTCGTTGAGCTTGTCGAAACGATTGCTGAGCTGATCTTCTAGCTGTCAACCTTGCTTTCCAGGGGCTTAAAACCTTCTCCCAGAATTTCTGAAGCTTCAATTACCGTAAGGAATGCTTTGGGATCAATCTCATTCACGAACTCAGTAAGAATGGAAAGTTCCCTGCGGGTAACATTCACAAATATGATCTTCTTATCAGAATTGTTATACATACCCTTTCCGTCAATATAAGTGCCGCCTCTGCGAATATCATTCAAAATCTTATGCCTGATCTCTTCATACTTATCAGAAATAATAAAGATGGTTTTTTCGTAACTCATACCTTCCATGGTAATGTCAATCACTTTACCTGTAATAAAGATCACAATCCAGGAGTAGAGTGGAATTTTCCAGTCGCCAAAAGCCACAAGTCCCAGCAAAACAATAACAGAGTCGATAATGATCAACGTTTGACCCAGGGGCATACGGGTATATTTGGCTGCAATCTGCGACAGGATGGCTGTACCGCCTGAAGATGCCTTGGCTTTGAATATCAGCCCCAGTCCGAATCCTATAAGAACACCCCCGAAAATAGATGAAAGCAATGCATCATCCTCCACCAATGCCATATCGCCGATAAGATAGGTAAGGCCGTCAATAAAAACTGAGGCAAGAACAAACCCAACTATTGTCTTCACACCAAAACGCGGTCCCAGCAGTTTAATACCGATGATTGTCAGGGGAATATTAAACAACAAACCCGTGAGTCCTACCGGAACACCCAGAAGATGGTAAAGCACTATACCAATACCAAACACTCCACCCGGCACCAGTTTGTAGGGAGTAATAAAAAATACAAATCCTGCAGCAAGAATAAATGCACCTATCAGGATAAGACTGTAGGAATAAAACCAACGCCTTGAGAATAGCTTCTCTTTACTTACATATGCCATATTAAATTATTTTTTATTTCTTTAACAATTTGTTTTTGAGGCCGCAAATGTACTGCGTTTTTTTAAATATTTATACCCCAATGCCTGCATAAATGATTACTTTTGCGTCTTACAATTTCCATAAGACATTTCAAAATGAACAATCAAAACTTACTGAAGATCAGGAGTGCACTGATCAGCCTTTTCCATAAAGAACCTGCAAAGGAAATTATACTGAAACTATACAAGGAAGGTGTTACACTATATTCTACCGGGGGCACGCTTGACTATATTAAAAGCCTTGGTTTGGAAGCAACGGCTGTTGAAGATATAACAGATTATCCATCTGTTTTCGGCGGAAGAGTAAAAACGCTCCATCCCAAAGTTTTTGGTGGAATACTTTATCGTCGCGAAAATGAAAAAGACCTTGCCGAACTGGAGAAATTTCAGATACCCCCCGTTGATCTTGTTATGGTTGATCTTTATCCTTTTGAAGAAACCGTAAAGAAAGATGCATCTCACCAGGAAATCATTGAGAAGATTGACATTGGCGGAATTTCATTAATCCGCGCTACTGCAAAAAATTACCAGCACACCTGGATCATTCCGTCATCTGAGTATTATTCTGTTGCACTTGAATTACTCAATCAACAGGGTGCAGCTACTAACCTGGAGCAACGCAAAGAATATGCAGTTGCTGCCTTCGGAGTTTCTTCGCATTACGATACAACCATATTTTCCTACCTTAATAATAAGCCTGAGAGCGTTTTCAGAAAAAGCTACAACCGGTCAGAAACTTTGCGTTATGGCGAAAATCCGCATCAGAAGGGATTTTTCTTCGGAAATCTGGGTGAGGTTTTTACTCAGTTTCATGGCAAAGAAATATCTTATAATAATCTGCTGGATATTGATGGGGCGCTAAGCCTGATATCCGAATTTGATGAACCTACCTTTGCCATCATCAAACACACCAATGCTTGCGGAGTTGCTTCGCGCGAAAAGATTGCCGATGCATGGAAAGCTGCCCTTGCATCAGACCCGGTTTCAGCTTTTGGCGGAATATTGATTGCCAATCGTAACATTGAGCAGGATTCTGCGTATGAGATTAATGAATTGTTCTTTGAAGTTATTCTTGCACCGGATTTCAGCCCGGAGGCATTGGATATACTGAAGCAGAAAAAAAACCGTATCATTTTGAAGATAAACAGTTTTCCAAAACAGCAACAATATTTCCGGTCGGCTATAAATGGCGTACTGGCACAATCAGCCAATCTCGCAGATACACCAAAGGAAAGCTGGGAGATTGCTTCCCATAAAAAACCGGATGATGGGGTTTCAGAAGATCTGCTTTTTGCCAATAAGCTGGTAAAGCATACCAAGTCGAATGCAATAGTGCTTGCCCGCAATAAGCAGTTGCTGGGATCGGGCACAGGCCAGACATCAAGGGTAGATGCACTGAAACAGGCCATTACCAAGGCAAAGGAATTCGGGCATCAACTTCAGGGTGCAGTTATGGCATCGGATGCATTTTTCCCGTTTGCCGATTCTGTTGAAATTGCTCACAAAGAAGGCATCAAAGCTGTAATACAGCCGGGCGGTTCGGTAAGAGATAAAGACAGTATCGATTTTTGCAATGAAAATAACATGACCATGGTCATGACAGGCGTAAGACATTTTAAACATTAAAACTCTAAACTTTAAACAATAAACTAAAACATCATATGGGCCTTTTTTCCTTTTTAACCAAAGAGATTGCCATTGACCTGGGTACCGCAAATACCATTATCATTCATAACGACAAGGTTGTTGTGGAGGAACCATCAATTGTAGCCATAGAAAGAGCCACCAACAAGATTATTGCTGTGGGGCGCAAAGCTATGATGATGCATGGTAAAACCCATGAAAATATTAAAACTCTGCGCCCACTGCGCGACGGAGTTATTGCTGATTTCCAGGCAGCAGAAGCCATGATTAGGGCAATGATAAAAATGACCGATACCAAAAAGCCCTTTTTTCCCCCTTCATTGAAGATGGTAATATGCATACCATCAGGCATTACCGAGGTCGAAGAAAGGGCTGTACGTGATTCATGTGAGCAGGCCGGAGCAAAGGAAGTAAGGCTGATTCACGAACCCATGGCTGCTGCAATAGGTATTGGCATTGATGTACTGGAACCCACGGGCAACATTGTAATTGACATTGGCGGTGGCACCAGTGAAATTGCTGTTATTGCACTGGGTGGTATAGTTTGCAACAAATCCATACGTATTGCCGGCGATGACTTCAATTCCGATATTGAAGAATATATGCGCAAGCAGCACAATATTCTGATAGGAGAGCGTACTGCCGAAAGAATTAAAATAGAAGTGGGAGCTGCAACAACTGACCTGGAAAACCCACCATCAGATATAGCAGTGCATGGGCGCGATATGATGACAGGTATTCCTAAAGAAATTATTGTAAGCTATACTGAAATTGCACAATGTCTTGACAAATCCATCACCAAAATTGAAGCTGCCGTTCTCAATGCACTGGAAATGACTCCACCGGAGCTTGCCGCTGATATTTTCCGTACCGGAGTTTATATGGCAGGTGGTGGAGCACTGCTCAGAGGTCTCGATAAACGAATTTCAAACAAAACCAGGCTGCCCGTTCATTTGGCTGAAGATCCGTTAAGAGCTGTGGCCAGGGGCACAGGCATTGCCCTGAAGAACTTCGATAAGTTCCCGTTCCTGATCAAATAAATCACTCGGTCTTTGCCAGTCATTAAAGGTTAATTCTGAACTGGGAAAAGTATTTCTATGCGCAATTTAATAAACTTCATAACCAGGCATTATTTCTTCTTCCTGTTTGCCTTGCTACAGGTTGTGGCCATAACGCTTATTGTGCAGAATAATACCTACCACCGATCATTCTTCATCAATTCATCCAATTTTATAGCCGGCAATATTTACAGGATGCAATCCGGTATTACTCAATACTTTTCCCTGAAAAGCTTTAATGAACAGCTCGTGGAAGAAAATACCCGGCTCCGGAGCCAGATCCCGGGCTCCTATCTTACAACGGACCAGAATATATTTACTTTCAGAGACACACTGCATCAGAAACAATTCCGGTATATAAATGCCAGAGTTATTAATAATTCTGTAAGAAACCGAAATAACCATATGACCATCAACAAAGGACGTCTTCACGGAATTCGGCCCGACATGGGAGTCATAGGCTCAAACGGGGTAATAGGAATAGTAAAAGATGTTTCCGGCAATTTCAGCTCAGTGATATCACTACTGCATTCCGATATGCAAATCAGTGCGAAAATTCAAAAGAATAATCATCTGGGAACTATTTTATGGGAAGGATTTGACCACCGCAAAGTAACCATGCTTTATATACCTCCTCATGTTGAACTTGAAAAAGGTGACACCATTATAACCAGCGGGTTTTCGCAGATTTTCCCGGAGGGTATTACCATTGGTGTAATAGACGAATTTGAAGTACGACGTGGAGACAACTTCTACACCATTGATGTTCAGTTATTTGCAGACTTCAACAAATTGGAGTATGTTCAGGTAGTACAGAACATTTTTCGTGATGAGATTGACGGGCTTGAAGCTCTGAATGGTGCAAGAAATTGATAAACCAGCAAAAAGGAAATGGATTTTAAAATATTAAAACACACCGGCAGGTTTTTGATTATAATCGGGATTCAGATATTAATCCTGAACCAAATCCATTTCAGTGGTTTCATTACACCTTATTTATATCCGTTGTTCATACTGCTATTGCCATTCAATACCAAAGGATATAATCTTTTATTGACAGCATTCTTTACTGGTCTTGTAATTGATATGTTTTCTGATTCTTTGGGTATGCACGCTTCAGCCACTTTGTTCATGGCTTTTTTGCGGCCGGCAATCATAAACCTGATTACAGTTAAAACAGAATTTGAACAGGATGTTGAACCACGTTTTGAAATTATGGGTGCCGGATGGGTATTTATTTATACACTGATCCTTATTTTTATTCATCATCTGAGCCTTTTTACCCTGGAGATATTCCGCTTTGCCGGTTATGGTGAAACCCTGCTTCGTGCACTATTGAGCACAGCATTTTCAGTGGGTTTAATCCTACTTGCCCATATACTCATGGGAACTCAAAAAAAATCAAAGGCCTGAAAAAAGCTAATAAAATAGCAAAAACTGATGCTTTCCCTTAAAAATTCTTTGATTGGGGTTAAAAATTCTTAAATGAAAAACGCTTACAATGCTATTGAATTATCTTTGCACCTCAAAGAATATTACCCTCAGAATGAATAAATTAAGCAAGTATATAGTTTTTGTGTTTATCGCTGTTTCATTTTACTCCTGCAAAACAACACAGGAGCCCGACGAAGGTGATCTGGTATTGTCGGGGCACATTCTCAACGCTGCAGACACAATGCTTTTATTTGAAGAGCTTACTCCATCAGAACTCGTTCCTGTTGATACCATATACTTAGATAGTGAAGGTACTTTCACATTGAGTAAACATATCGATGATGCCGGTTTTTATCGCATTACAGCCAATTCTGCCAATTTCATAACCCTTTCTGTCGAACCCGGTGAGCACATCAAAATTACAGCCGACATTGAAGATATGTCATCTACATATGATGTTAATGGATCCCCTGGATCTTACATCTTATGGGAACTCAATAAGGAAAAAGGCAGGGGTATGAAAATGGCTGATTCGCTGAGAATTATCTACAGAGAATACCGCGGGACTCGCGATTTTGTTGAAAAAAGGAAGGAACTCAGAGCAGAATACAGAACCATTAAAGATCAGCAGCGGGAATTTGTAATGAAAGTAATTGACCATAATATTACATCTCTTGCATCCGTTCTGGCTCTTTACCAGTATTTTGAGGATCATATGCTTCTGAAAGAAAAAGATCACTTTGAGTATTTCGAGAAATTAAGTAAATCATTATGTAATGTATATCCCAGCAACAAACATGTAATTGACCTGAAAAAGCGTGTTCATGATCATAAAAGGGAAGAACAACAAAGATTGATCAATGAACAAAACCTGGCTGCCGGCAACCCTGCGCCTGAAATAGTTCTGCCCGACCCGGAAGGAAATCCCCTAGCGCTGTCATCTCTGCGCGGAAATGTGGTGCTTATCGATTTCTGGGCTGCATGGTGCCCCCCTTGTCGTACAGCTAATATAAAACTGGGTGAACTTTATGAAAAATACCAGGACCGGGGTTTTGAGATTTACGGCGTTTCACTTGACCGCACACGTGATCAGTGGCTTAATGCCATTGAAAAAGATAATATTACCTGGCAACAGGTGAGTGATCTGAGGTTTATGAATTCGCCGGTAGTAAACCTTTACAATTTTTCTGAAATACCACATACAGTTCTTATTGACAGGGAAGGCAGAATTATTGCGAAAAACTTTTCTATTGATGAGCTGGAAGATCTGTTGCTGAAAAATCTTTAACAACCGCAATCAAAACGTAATTAAAAAAAATGCCGGAGAATGAACCACATCATTTCTCCGGCATTTTTTTCTGCAGCAGTATTACCATAGGTTCACTACAGAAAAAGCTTTCTTTTCAATTTTTGAATAATGATCTTTAGGATGGTCCCATGAAACTCTGTTAGCTTTTTCATTCATCCACGCCATTTTTTTCTTTTTAATATCAAAAATCCTTACCCCATTATAATCCATTATTGATGGATGGTAAATATGCGCTGTTACCAGGGGTTTTGATGGTGATGGATTCTGAATATGATGAATACCATTCAATGGCTCAAATATCACCTCACCTTTTCTGAAGTTTTTGGGTGGATGACAGGAAAGCTGATTTTCCTCCTCTTCAAAAACAAATGACGTTTCGGTAAGAAGTCCTTTCAAAACTGCTATATAGCCCCAGTAATTATTATGCTGATGCACGGGAAGCTGATGTTGAGGA
>SKVR01000128.1 GCA_007129355.1 Bacteroidales bacterium
ATGCGTCGCATTGTTTTTCTTACATCTTTATTTGCGTTTGTTGCTCTATTTAAAGTTTCCGCACAATATGTTGATGAATTATCTCTTGCAGAAAATGATACAATTCCGGTTCAACCCATAATCTTTACGGCATCAGAAGCATCTGAATATATCAGTAATCTGCTGGTTATTGATAGTTTGTGGAGACCGACCGGAGATACTATGAAGCACTCTCTTGCCAGGCTGGTTGACCAATATCATGAGCCAATGGATAGTGTGAGAAAACGATTGATGGGTTTTAAATATGATTCAATAGAGATAAAAACTTCCTTTTTGAGCCGCAGTGATACCCTGCCACTCAGGTGGCTTAACGATACCACTTTTATAGTTGAAACAGTTCCACTGGAAAAGGATCCTTTCAAGACAAAAAAGACCATTGTCATGAACCAGGTTGATTCGTTGCTTCTTTCATTCAGTTATAAAGATAAACTACCCCAACTGGATAGTCTTATCGATTTGCCTTTAATGGCACGCGATACGATTATAGAAGTCTTTATTGATTCACTCTATCTTGAATCAAAGCGATTACAGATGCATCAGGTATATACTGACAGTATTGTACCTCCATTATTGCCCCAGGTTAGTAGGAGAACTGTCAGATTTTTACCCGATTCTGCAGGAATAATTATTAGCGAGAGCTTCAGGGTATTGTTGGCAGACAAAGATTCACCGTTTTTTATGGTTCCCAATGAAAAAATGCCCGATTCACTGAAATACGCAGTTCAGGCACTCCATATTCATAGCGAAGTGCGTGATTCAATTCTTTTATACCTGAATGATGTTGAAGGGCGAAGAGTTCCTTTCTGGCTTAGTGCCGGAGAAAGTGATCAATACAGGTTCTGGGTGAGAAACCAGGCGAATGACTCTATAACCCTGTGGATTGGAAATCCTGCTAAGTATGATTTATCTTTGGTTCTGGAAGATGATGTGAGTGTAGAGCGCAGAGAAAAAAAAGTGGTTGATGATATACCCATTACTACACATACACCTGTAAGATCACTGGCAACACTAAAGCCGCTTGAAGAGATTCCTGTTTATTGGAGCTATGGATTGGGTAGTTCTTTTACCATGAACCAGACTTATTTTTCTAACTGGTCGAGAGGGGGCGAAAGTTCAATTGCCGGTTTGCTTGATATCAGGGGAACTGCCGAATACACTAATAAAGAACTGAAGAGTAAATGGACGAGTGGCGGCCGTTTACGTTATGGTGCTATCGTAACGGAAGCACAAGGATTCAGGTCTAATACCGATGAGATTGAAATTAACTCTCAGTATAACACGGTATTACGTGATAAAATTGATTTCAGCTCAGTTTTGTATGGCAAAACACAGGTTGCCAGAGGTTATAATTACCCTAATGATTCGGTGGTTGTATCCAAATTTCTTAATCCCGGTACATTCACCATCGGTGTGGGGCTTGAATATAAACCCTTCCCCAAAACGAGCATCAACTTCTCCGCTTTATCATACAGAAATACCTTTGTATTGGATACGGCCAATATAAATCAGACAGCATTTGGTATTGACAAGGATTTGCGCGCCAGGCAGGAAATGGGAGGTCAACTTGTCATCAGAAATAGTATTACCATTCTTGATGGGTTGAATATGAATAATGTCATCCGATTATTCTCGGGTTATCTTGATAAACCTAAGAACATTGATGTAGACTGGGAAATTAATCTTGATAAACAAATCAACTGGTATTCGAGAATACGGCTCAATTTGCATATCATTTATGATGATGATATCCTTTTTCCGGTATTGGATAGTGCCGGCGATCCGGTAGAATTGCCTGACGGAAGTGTAAAGAAGGCACCAAGAATGCAGTTAAAGCAGTTTCTGGGATTAACCCTTGCATTTAGGATTTAAGGTGAGAGTTCATGGGTTTATATGCCCTTGCATAATTCTGACTTTATCACTAATTCCCATGGATTTGTAAAGTTCATACAACCTGATGAGGGTTGTATTATCTTCAGTATTTTTCTCATAAGCCTTATTAAGCCATTCAACAGCAGATTCGAAAGATGCTTCAGATCTTGCTCTTTCTTCCTGCACTCTCAGGCTACTGTTTATCTGACGTGTATTTTCTTCAATCTCCACTCCCATGTTATAATAGCTTGTGGCAATATTAACGTATGTAGTTAAACCATCAGGAGCAAGTTTAACTGCCTTCTTGTATGAGTTGATGGCCTTTTCATATTGCCTTTCTTTTTGATAAATCAACCCTTTTGTAAAAGGAAAAATATATTCATCCGGATATGTTTTTGCAGCTTCGTCAACGGTTTTGTGGGCCCTTTCTGTTTCTCCCTTTTCATAAAGCAGATTGATAAGCAACAGGATAAGTTCCTTGTTTTCTTCATATCTTTCTATTCCGTCAGTAAGGGCTTTTTCTGCAGATAAGGTATCGCCTTCTTCAAGATAAGCCGTAAATAATAAATGAGAAACATTAACAGAATATTCTTTCTTATTAAGCTTACTAAAATACTTAATAGCTTTCTCCATGTTTTTGCTTTCATATGCTGCAAGTGCTGTATTGTATATGAGGTCCTTTTCTGTTTTTACTGCCAATATGGGACTTTGGGTTATAATTAGCGCCTGCTCAAAAGCTCTGAAAGCCTCATCATATTTTTTTCCCTTAAAATGCTGTTCCCCGATTTTCTGAAACTCATTGGCCAGTAAAACATACCTGGGCGCCAGTTGCCTGTCAAAACGACCTTTGGTATCCAGTTCACGTGCCTTTTTATAAGATTCAATGGCCACATATAACTGATCGGGGTACAGTTCAAATTTTTTCCTGTCATTTCTCCTTTTTCCTTCCGTCCAGGCAGTCTGAGCAAGCAAACCTCTGGCATACCAGGTTCTTGCCCATTCTGCTGACTGCTCATCTTCAATCATTTCTTCAACAATTTCTTTAGCATCTTCAAATTCAGAAGTTTCAATCAGGTGAAAAACAGCTATAAACTTACCTCTTTGAAAATTTGTAAGCGTTGAGCATCCGAAAAAAATGAAGGTGAAAATTAAAAAAATTAACCTGTTCATATAATATACTTTTATTATGTTTCCGGCATCCTATGCCCGGTCATTGGTTTTAAGGTAATCAATTTGCACTGTTTACCGTAGTATTTGCAACCAATAAAGGAACGTAAGTATCTTTATTCCATTGTACCGGCAGGAAACAAAACCGATTACAAAGATACAAAGAATGGATGAAATTTTTTTCCGTTCATTTAAGATACCCCATTTGTTATTCTTTTACCTGATAAGTCAGTTAAGACAGGAGCAAAATGCCTATATTTGAGTTATATTAATCGTTAATATAGAATTCAGGTGCCTGAAATCAGGTTTTCTTAAGGCATTTGTTAAAATTTTTAAAATATAATAATATAGGTACAGATAGTTTAAACAAAAGAACAATAATATGTCGCTGGTCATTTTCAGTAATGTGCACAAAATTCAACCATGGATTGATGCACTTAAAAATGCAGGTCCTGGTATAGAAGTTATTTCTCATGAAGAGATCAAGGATAAGAAAAAAGTAAAGTTTGCACTTGCCTGGGATCATCCCAAAGGAATCTTCAAAGAATATCCAAACCTGAAATGCATTTCATCGATGGGTGCAGGTGTCGATCATATTATGTCTGACCCTGAAATTCCCGAACAGATAAAAATAGTAAGGATCATTGATCCACTATTGTCGCAGGATCTGGCAGAGTTTGCCCTGGCCCTGGTTATGAGCCATATGCGCGGATTTGGAAAATACTTCAATAACCAGCATCGGAAAACCTGGAAAAAGAGCATGTATATGAGAATTCCGGATGCGAAAATAGGCGTAATGGGCACCGGTGCCATAGGAAACCATGTAGCTTTATTCTTGCAGTCGCTCGGTTTTTCAATAGTAGGCTGGGGTAAAACCCCTGGCAAGCAGGCAGAATACAAAAGATTTCATGGTGGAGATCAACTGGATGAATTCCTGAACAATATAAATATTCTCATCTGCTTGCTGCCGCTAACTCCCGAAACTAAAGGAATACTAAATAGAAACACGATGGGAAAACTTATCAATGGGGCCTACCTGATCAACCTTGGCCGCGGTCTGCATGTGGTTGATCAGGATTTAATAGAAATGATTGACAGTGGGCATCTGTCGGGCGCCAGTCTGGATGTTTTTGAAAATGAGCCCCTTCCGGAAGATCATCCTTTCTGGTCGCATCCTGCAATTCAAATTACACCCCATGTGGCAAGCTTAACTGCTCCGAACTCTGTAGCTCCTCAGATTATCGAAAATTATCATAGGGCAATAAATGGTCAGCAATTGCTGAACATTGTTGACAGAAATCAGGGGTACTGAAGTTTTTTTAACTTTGACATTTTTATTTGATTAGAATGCCCGGAATTCTTTTATCGCTAAAAACATATATACATGATTGATTTCCATGGAGTTTTTCCACCCCTGCCCACATCATTCAATAAAGATGAGTCACTATCTGCTGAGCATATCCGTAAAAATATTGAATCTTTAAACCGCTTTGGGTTATCTGGTTATCTGATCCTGGGCTCCAATGGAGAACTGGTAATGCTTAACCATGATGAAAAGGTCAGAGCTGTTAATGCAGCCCGTGAAGTAATTCCAGTTGATAAACTTTTGATAGCAGGTACAGGTTGCGAATCAACCCGCGAAACTATTGTACTATCCAAAGAAGCAGCCCGGGCAGGTGCCGATGCAGTTATGGTTCTTAATCCTTCCTATTACAAAGGTCAGATGTCGCAGGCTGCACTTGTGTCTCACTATCATGCAGTTGCCGATGCATCAGCTGTTCCGGTTATCATTTATAATATGCCCGCAAATACTGGATTGGACATGACTGTTGCCGATATATTAGCCATTGCAGATCATCCCAATATTATTGGCCTGAAAGACTCCGGTGGAAATCTTGCGAAAATGGCTGGTATTATTCATTTAGCCAAAAAAGGATTCCAGGTTTTGGCCGGATCAGCAGGGTTTCTGCTGCCGGCACTAAGCGTTGGTGCCGTGGGCGGTATTCTGGCACTGGCTAATATTGCACCGCAGAAATGTCTGGATATTTATCACCGTTTTTCTGAAGGTAAAATGGACCGGGCACAAAAACTTCAGCAGGAGATCATTTCTCTCAATGCAGCCGTAACCCGCAACTGGGGTGTACCTGCGCTAAAGACCGCAATGGACCATATTGGACTTTACGGCGGTCCTTGCCGAGCTCCGTTGCAACCTTTGCCCGAAGCTTTAAAAGAAAAATTATTACAATTACTAAAATAAATCTTTATCAGATGACTATGAAAGGCAGGAAATTATTAATGATTCCCGGACCCATTGAATTTGAACCCCAAGTATTGCAAGTACTTGGCGCACCTACCACTAGCCATACAGCACCGGATTTTATTTCTTCCTTCGGTAATTGCCTTCGTATGATGAAACAGGTTTGGGAATGCCCTGATGGACAAGCTTTCATTATGGCAGGTTCCGGTACACTGGCCATGGATATGGCAGGGGCAAACCTCATTGAGCCCGGCGACAAAGCATTGGTTATATCCACAGGATACTTTGGTGAAAGATATGCAGAGCTTCTGAAGCGTTATGGTGCAGAAGTTACTGTTTTAAAATCAGAACCCGGTGAAACGGTTGCTCTTTCAGCGATTGAGAATGCACTGAATACGAATAAGTTCAAATTAATGACCTTTACCCATGTTGATACATCCACAGCTGTAAGAGTCGATCCGAAGCCCATAGGGGAGTTGGGAAGGAGGTATGGTGTTTTGACCGTTCTTGATGGTGTTTGTTCCGTTGCCGGAGAAGAAATGCGGCAGTCGGAATGGGGCATTGATGTGGCACTTACCGCTTCGCAAAAAGCAATTGGTGTACCTCCCGGACTCGCATTGCTTGTCGCTTCCCCAAGGGCTATGGAAGCCTGGAAAAACCGGAAAACCCCGGTTGGAAATTACTACTGCGACTGGACCAACTGGTTAACCATAATGCAGGCTTATGAAGAAGGACGACCTTCCTATTTTGGAACGCCTCCGGTAAATCTTGTTGCAGCCTTGGAAGTATCTCTGAAAATGATTCTGGATGAAGGTATGGAAGCCAGAGTAGCCAGGCATAAAACCCTTGCAACCGAATTCCGTCGAAAAATAAATGATATGGGATTTCAATTGCTACCAGTTAATGAAAACAATGCGGCTAATACCTTGTCAGCCATTTACTTCCCGGAGGGGATTACCGGGAGCGATTTTATGGCATCTATGGCCAAATCGGATGTTATTATTGCACCAGGACTTCTTCCGGATTTAAAAAGCAAATACTTTAGGGTAGGGCATATGGGATCGGTAAATTCATCCGACATCGTAAGTACCATTGCAGCTATTGAAAAAGCAATCAGTCAGGTGAGAAATTAATTATCAGTTTTAAGGTCAGGAATGTTGCTGTTTGTTTGGCCGTTATGTGAATAGTTTTTCTACCTAATTTATTCCCGGTAACAGCAATTTCCATTGAAGTTTTTACCAGATTTTCTTCCGGTTATGTTTGTCGAAACTCTTTTCATTAAGTGAAAACCAGGATGTTTTTTATATCCGGCCTTCGGTAAAATCTTTTCTTCATTGTGGATAAATCTCTGATTGAAGCAGACATGTATGGAATTTATTTGTTATATTAAGCGGTGAGAATAGTGGGTATACCTAAAGATTGTTTCAGGTGGTGCACAATAATTTACAGAAAAGAAAAAAACCTTCCAATAAGATATAATATATGGAAACGAAAAAGGACTTAAAACTTGCGGTGATCATCGATGCTGACAACGTACCTTCAGCAAATGTGAAAGGAATGATGGAAGAAATTGCAAAATATGGTATTCCGACGTTTAAAAGAATTTATGGTGACTGGACAAAGCCAAACTTATATAATTGGAAAGGTGTGTTACTGGAAAATGCAATAACACCCATTCAGCAGTATGGCTATACAACCGGTAAAAATTCAACTGATTCTGCTATGATCATAGATGCGATGGACATTTTATATACCGGTAGGGTAGATGGGTTTTGTATTGTATCAAGCGATAGCGATTTTACAAAACTTGCCATCAGACTAAGGGAATCAGGCATGAAGGTATTTGGATTTGGAGAAAAAAAGACCCCGAAGCCATTTATTGCCGCATGCGATAAGTTTATATATCTTGAGATTTTGAAGAGTGCCCCGGAGCCCGAATCAACTGAAGACCAGGCACCCATAACCACCCGGGTTTCTAAACGTGAAACGGTGCAGAAAGTCAATGCCAAAATAGTCGCTCTGATTTCTGCTACAGTAGATGATATTGCGGATGAAGATGGATGGGCTTTTTTGGGAGATGTTGGGAATCTGTTGATTAAGAAAAGACCTGATTTTGACCCAAGAAATTATGGTTTCGAAAAACTGACTCCTTTTATTAAGTCACTGAAAGATAATTTTGATATTGATGAACGAGTAACAGAAAGAGCATCGATTAAACATGTCTATATAAAAACAAAAAAATAGCAGTGCAAAATCATCGTGTATAATTTATGAAAAAAATGTTAACAGTAATCATCATCCTGGGCATCATCTATGTCATTATAGTTGCTTTCTTTTACCTGTTTCAAAGTAATTTTATATTTTTCCCACAACCATTAACCGGCACTGTTCAAACTAGTGAGTATACTGAAGAAGTCACAATCAGGACAGATGATGATAAGTTGCTTCATGGCTGGCTTTGTAAGAGCAAAACTGGAGTACCGCAGAAACTGATCATATATTTCGGTGGCAATGCAGAGGAAGTTTCTCATATGATTCCTACAGCATCTATTTTCGAAGATTGGGCGTTTTTGCTGGTCAATTATCCCGGCTATGGAAAAAGTGAAGGTAAACCCGGACAAAATAGCTTTTACAAAGCTGCCCTGGAAATTTATGATTATGCTGTTGCAAGGGATGATGTGGATGCAGAAAATATTGTGATAATGGGCAGAAGCATCGGATCGGGCAGTGCTGTTTTTCTTGCCCATGAAAGAGATGTAAAGGCCGTGGTTCTGATCTCCCCATTCGAAAGTATAAGGGAAGTAGCCCGCTCAGCCATGCCATTTCTGCCTGTAAATCTGATACTCAGGCATAAGTTTCTGTCAAAAAAGTATGCATCGGAAATCAGCAACCCAATGATTGCCTTTTATGGAACGGCCGACCAGATCATTCCGCCTTCGCACACCCAAAAACTGGCAGCATACTGGAAAGGTCCATCCCGACTTATAGAGTTGCAGGGATATGGCCACAATGATATTTTTGAAAGCCGGCAGATGTGGGAGGAGATCACCGGATTTCTGGTTGGTTTGGATGCAGTTCAGAGATAAAATTATAAATTTTTCGGAGAACTTTATATTTACTGAATCAGTCGTGCAATTTGTTGTATGGGTATGCTATTGGCCATGTCCATGATAGCATTCTCTTCGTTGATTCCATGAAAGTTTACCGTAAGCAATGAACTGCCAAAAGGTATCTGCATATCCCACGAAACATCACCCTGTGCATTTTCTGATTTTTGCAACAGACCCCTGTATCCATCCACACGAATGCGCTTCTGATTGGGGTCGCGCCCAATGACCGGTAAGGCCAGGATGGCATTGATACCGGCCAGCAGGGGAGAGTCGGCAATGATCTGAAGTTGGGCACTTTGTTTTTCATCATTCTCATAAGCACGGCTCAGGTGCAGACCTATGAAACCCATGTTGGCGCTTCCCACTTCATCTTCTGATTCGTTAAACGACAAAGTACCCAACCGGGCTGGTAATTGCTGAAGAATTTCCCGTCCAATGGCCAGGTCAAGTTCATAGATGGCCTGCTGCAGGGCAAAGCGTGTAGCTTCCAGATCGCCTGCACTATAAGCTGTGCGTGCATCGCTAAGATTTTTTTCCACTTCCTGGGCCGGTGCAGTATGTATGAACAATGAGCTGCAAAATATAATGGTTAAAATAGTTTTCATTTTTCTCCGAGTTTTTGTTTGATGGTATTGATGTTAAACTGTTCAGCAGCCGACATGAATTCCTGTTCCGAGCCAAAATTCACTCCCTTGAGCACAAAGATGGATGACTGTCCGAAGGGCACAGCCAGGCTATAACCGCTGTAATCATCATATTCAATATGAGCCTGGTGCTCCTGGAAACGAATGCGTTTGTAGTTTGTTTCATCCGATTGCTGGCGGGCATATTCACCGGCCATCATCAGACCTGCAACACCCAGTATGGCAGCATCATTACCTATGGAAACCTGTAGCTCCATATCATCAGCTTCGTAGAGTCGTTCGATTAGTAAACCGACAAAACCC
>SKVR01000232.1 GCA_007129355.1 Bacteroidales bacterium
ACAACCAGGGCTGGGCACCCGCCATTGAAAAAATTGTGAAACAGAATTCAACAGCCCAATTCTGGGTTGTAAGGGAAAAGTTGGTAAAACCCATGATGCGCAAATGGAATGTGGGTGATATAATTGTATTTGAGCTGGAATCAGATTCAGCAGAATATATCACTGATATTATTGCTGAGAGATTAAATGAAAGCTAAACAAACTATTCAATATTCACCCCTGCAGCAGCCTCATTAATATTCAAAATAGAGTCCCCCACCTTTTCACAGGATGAAACGAGTTTATTGAAATAAAAACCACTTTTAACATGGTAGGAGCCCTTCTCAATATCATCAATAACCTCCTCATTCACAGAGTCTCTGTATGCATTAATCTTTTTCTCCAATTCATAAGAGCGCTGAATATTTGAACGGGCAAAAGCTTCTCCCCTTTCCAGATTAACCATCATCACATCAAAAGCTTCATTAATCAGCTCGAACATTTTGTCAAGTGCATCTCTCTGTTTGGGAGTAAAATATGCTTTTTCTTCTTTCTTTTTATCAAGTAAAGTTGCCATTTTAAAGCAAACATCGCCGATCTTTTCCACTTCACTTATTACCAGTCTCATTCTCCTTAACTGCTCTGATGCATTTGTACTTAGTTGTTTCCTTGATGCTTTGATAAGGAATGTGGTGATTTCAACTTCTACCCTATCGGTAATTTCCTCGTACTTACTAACCCTTGCAAGAATCTTATCAAACTTCTTACGGTCAGTCTGATATATCATTTCAGGAATTAAATTAAACATTCTTTGCGCCAGATCGCAATATCTTCTGGTTTCACGCCTGGCTTGTAATACTGAGAATTCGGCCATATGAAGAAAACCACTTCCAAAATATTCAAGTTGATGCCGTTCATCTACTCTTCCTTTAGAAGGTATAATACGTTCAACAGCATAAACTATAAACTTGACAAAACCAATAAGCAAAAGGGTGTTTGTAATATTAAATGCAGTATGGAAAATAGCCAAACCAAAAGGAACCATGGAAGCATCAATCATTGGTGATGCCAACCCTATGCTCATCATATATTTATCAATCTGAGTAATAAAGAAATTAAATGAAGCCAGCATCCAGATCACTCCAAAAATATTAAAAAGAGTATGAGCCAGAGCGGTACGCTTAGCATGAACGTTTCCAACCAAGGCTGCTAAGTTTGCAGTAATCGTAGTACCTATATTTTCGCCAAGAACAATGGCGGCACCATGTTCAAAGCCGATCCATCCGTTATTGCACATAACAAGTGTCAGTGCCATTGTTGCACTTGATGATTGAAGTACGATTGTTAACAATGTACCTATCCCTAAAAATATCATTATGCTTCCATAACCATAATCTGTAAGCCTCTGTAATGCTTCAAACATTTCAGGATTAGAGTGCAAATCGGGTACTGACTGCTGTAGCATACCCAATCCCATAAATAATAAGGCAAAGCCAAGCAAAGTTTCCCCTAGTGATGTCATCTTATCTCTGGAGAAATAAAGCATTGGGAAGGCAATACCAATAATAGGTAGTGAAAGAGCAGAAATATTGAACTTAAACCCAAGAACTGAAATAAACCAGGCAGTTGTTGTAGTTCCAATATTTGCACCCATTATAACTCCAACAGACTGAACAAGATTCAGTAATCCGGCATTTACAAAACTCACCACCATTACTGTAGATGCAGATGATGACTGTACAAATGTTGTAATCAGGAATCCTGTTAGTACCCCCAAAAAACGATTAGAGGTCATAGCACTCAAAATTGAGCGCATTTTGTCGCCGGCAAGCTTTTGAATTCCCTCACTCATTACTTTCATCCCGAAAAGGAACAAACTAAGTGACCCAAATATGGTAAGAAATTGTATTAAATTAAAATTCATCAGAAAAACCTAAAATTTTAAAAATCTGTTATTTCGGGGTACAATTAACAATAAAAATATTATGATTAAAAAAATAATTTTAGGAAATAATATTCAACAGAAATAGAAAAACATAACTTCCATTAAGCAAAACAGTTGACAAAATTAGTAAAAAGAAGGGTGAGATTCAGACTTAATTCTAAATTAATTTCAGTACAATTTTCAACAAAGAATCAGGCTCTCTTTATAAAAAGAAATAGCCCGGATCTAAACCAAGGCTATTTATAGCAGCTTAAAGATATTCTTTTATATTTATTATCTTTTCAAACTTCGCGGATTAATCTAAAAACCATTTCTAAGGTAGAAATCTCTGTGAGACTTAAGTACATTAACTGAATGCAATAATACATTTTTAGTTTCGGTTAATAGATTGAATATAACCATACTGTTGCGTGTACCGATTTTCTCTGATTTGATGAGTTTAATTTGCATTACCTTAATTCTCTCAATCTTATCAATCAGATCATTATTCGCAGAAATTACAGATGGAACACTTTCAAAATCATTGGTTTCAATTATACTCAGAATTTTGTTATACAATTCCTTCATTCTCTGACTTAATTCACTAAGTTCCTTTGTTTGTTCAGGAATTGTAGTAGAATGATTATTTTCTACATGCTCATATAAAGGTTCTATAATAAAATTGAGGCAATGAGCAATTTCCCTTAAATAATCAAGTACCTGAACATAGTGATGACCAGTGTCAACGTAATCTTCTTCAAGCTTTTTTAGCGTAATATAGACGTCTTTCTTTAACCCTTTCGTGTAGCTATTTAACTCCTGGATCTTCTTGTTCGCTTTGTTAAGTTTTTTCCGTTCCTCTTTAGTAAAGGCTATAATGATGCCTGGATGAACATCTCTTACTAGTTCAAGAGTTTTCTGTATATTGAGCTTGCATTCCTTCATTACACTTTCTTCATCCCATTCTCTGGTGAACTTGGACTCTTCCTTTTTTTTGGTTTCGCTTCTGCGTTTATGAATAAAGGTTGTGCGAATTACAAAACCAAATGCAATCAGAATTGCTATCACTGCTGCAGTGATTCCTCCCCAACTGATAAACAAAGCAAAGAGGAAAGCAACAGAGAAAGCAGTAAATGCTGTAAAAAACCAGCCTCCAATAACCGTTAACACACCGGTAATACGATAAACTGCACTTTCCCGTCCCCAGGCACCGTCTGAAAAAGATGAACCCATAGCAACCATAAATGTCACATATGTAGTTGATAGGGGTAATTTTAAGGATGTAGCAAAAGCTATCAAAATACTGGCAACAAACATATTAACTGATGCCCTCACCTGATCAAAATGAGCAGAGTCTTTTTTAATCTTTTTTCTACGCTTTGACAGGGATTCGTCAAATCTTTTATCCAAAAAACGAAATAATCTCTCTGGTAAAATTTTTCTTAAAAAACTTCCAAAACCAATAGCTTTTCTTACAAGTGTACGAGCAAAAACTGATGAAGAAAATCTCTCATAACCTTCACTTTGCCTGGCCAGGTCCACTTCAGTTTGAGTAACCGAACGTGCTTTCTTTGAGAAGAATAGAGCCAGGATCATTATAATACCTGCACCCAGGAGAAAATAAGTAGGTGTTCGGACAGGTTCAAGCAAAGATTCCATGGTATATGCGGTGGGATCCAAAGTTGTTTCATTGATAAAAAACAAATACGATTCATACCCTGCTAATGGAACACCAATAAAGTTAACCAGGTCATTCCCGGCAAATGCCATTGCGATAGAAAAAGTACCAAATAATACGATTACCCTTAAGATATTGACCTTAAAGAAAGAAATGAGTATTTGAGAAATAATGGCAAATCCAATAAAACAAGAGGATAAAAGTAAAACAGTGTTTTCGTTGATCCAATTCACGTTTTGTTCAGTCATAAACGAAGATCCGCTGGCGCCTTTAACCAAAATAAAATATACAATGGAAGTAATGGCAAGGCTTCCCCATAATGCACCAAAATAAGGCAGATTCCTCTCGAAATTAAATGTGAACAATATTCTGGATAAAAACTGTACGATGGCACCTACAGTAAATGCGATTACCACAGATAAGAGAATACCAGAGATAATCGTCAAGGCTCTCGCAGAATTAATATAATTCCCTAAGTCCTGTATGCTTTCAGAAGACATGTAAATTTTGAATAATGAAACAGCAACTGCGGCTCCCAGCAATTCAAAAATGATAGAAACGGTAGTTGATGTAGGCAGCCCGAATGTATTAAAAGTATCCAGCAATATGATATCAGTGATCATTACTGCCAGAAATAATATCATTATTTCATTAAAGTAAAACTGATCAGGAAAAAACACTCCGCTTCTGGCCACTTCCATCATACCACTAGAGAAGGTCGCACCCACAAGCACTCCTGCTCCGGCAATTGCCAGAATTAATTTATATGGAGCTACTTTGGCTCCAATTGCTGAGTTGAGAAAGTTAACAGCATCATTTCCAACGCCTACCACCAAATCGGAAATGGCAAGGATAAACAATGCAATTACAAAAAACAGATAAATGCTTTCCATCAATATTATTTAAATTTGAGCAACCCAAAATTAAACTGATGCACACTAAATAAGATGATAAATATATTAATTTTTTGTTAAGAAAAGATTAACTCAGGGTTAAGTATTTTTTCGAAAAATTAAAATTCAATTCTCCGGGCTGCATTGGTTAGTATATTATTTTTAGAATGCGGGAATTACAAACTAGATTTTAACAATCTTACCCGAATAGACATTACCATTTGAAGTTTCCATTCTGAGAATATATACTCCCTGCCTAAGATGAGACAAATCTATTTTAATTAATTCGCCTTCAGAATAATTTCGTGATAAAAGATTTCCCACTTTAACTCCGGAAATGGAAAAAATATCAATTTTTAATCCCGAATTTTGGTTGATACCCATATCTATACTCAGGATATCTTTTACAGGATTATTGTAAGTAACATGAATTTCATCAGAAAACTGATTATGTGTTGAATTTACCAGCTCCACACTGACCATATCAAGCATTACAGGCAAATGGTCTGACATATTATACAGAGCATCAATTATTTCCGGCGGTTGGCTGAGGTTTGGGGGATTGATTAATGACTGGTTGAACCTGATGCCATCCTGCCCGATTGTCATATAACTGTTTTCCAAATATTGAAACCCATTAAGACCCTCCATAATGGGGCGGCTGGCAAGAATAAAATCATACCGGTCATCCAATCCACCGGTTACAAAACAAGGATGGCTTCCGGTCCGTGGACTCTGTGTATGGTAAGGGGCCATATCAGAATTATTGCCCCAAACACCTGTTATATCAATAGGATCATAAAACCTTATTTCAGGATTTACATTGTTAACCATAATCTGATAGGCCAGCTCAAATGAAGATTTCATATTAAAATCACCTACAAACATAATATTACCCGAGTAGTTATTGGTCTCCAGGTAATTCATGACGTTTGAAACCATTGTGGTTCGCATTTGCTGGTCGCTGGCAGTTTGACCTGCTTTAAGATGGGCAACTATAAGGGTAAGAAAAACCGTATCTCCGGTAAATTCAAGATCTTCAGATTTGTAATACAATGTATAGAGATTTATATCACGCAGCTCGGTGTTAACAATTACTTCATTGTGCAATTCAAATTTACGCGAGTCGTAAAAAAGGCCGTTGGCAAACCAGCGATTCCTGGTATTCGTATAGGTTGCATGCTCAAAATAATCAACATCGCCAGTATTAAGAACATTATCTCTGATACGGGTAAGATTATGGGCTCCCCTTCCCAGTTCATTTACGGCAAAGATATCGGGTTGAAAATGCCCCAGTATGGTTCTTAAGTATTCATCTTTATCATCAGTATTGTTATTTTGTTCTGTACAGAAATCGGTATAGAGCCCATAAAACAATAAATTATATTGCATAACACGAATGGTGTCCTGACCTCTTGCATAGTTTGAGTAGAGAACTAAAACTAAAAACAGTAATAATAAAAGATACTTAATCCTGATAATTATATTCACAGTTAATTTATTTTCGGCAAATTAAAAAAAGGCGGTATTCTATACAACACCGCCTTTACTTTTAGGTTCAGGAATCCTGAAACCTTATTACTTTTTGTAAAACTTGAAATCTTTGCCTAAATATCTGGCTGTGTCACCAAGAATTTCTTCGATGCGAAGCAACTGATTGTACTTTGCAATACGGTCAGAGCGGCTTGCAGAGCCAGTTTTAATTTGCCCTGTTCCTAATGCAACTGCAAGATCAGCAATGGTACTGTCTTCTGTTTCACCTGAACGGTGACTCATTACAGATGTATAAGAGTTGGCAGTGGCAAGTTGTACAGCATTGATGGTTTCAGTAAGTGTACCAATCTGGTTAACCTTAATCAGGATAGAGTTGGCAACGTTTGTATCAATTCCTTTCTGCAGCCTTTGTGTATTAGTAACGAACAAGTCATCGCCTACAATCTGGATTTTCTGACCCATTTTTTGCGTCATAAGCGCCCAACCGTCCCAGTCATCTTCACCCATACCATCTTCTATGGAGATGATGGGATATTTATTTGCCCATTCTGCCCAATAATCAACCATTTGAGATGGTGTAAGCTTATCACCGGTTGACTTTTTCAGGTGATATACATTTTCTTCAGGAAGATAATATTCTGATGCAGCAGGGTCAAGTGCCAGAAATATCTCTTCTCCGGCTTTGTAACCGGCATTTTCAATTGCCTGCAGTATTACGGTAATCGCTTCTTCATTTGATTTAAGATTAGGAGCAAAACCTCCTTCATCACCAACATTTGTAGAATACCCTTGTTTTTTCAGAACTGCTTTCAGATGATGGAATACTTCAGCACCCATTCTAAGGGCATGGCTGAAAGAATTAGCACCCACTGGCATTACCATAAACTCCTGGAAGTCGATGGAGTTATCGGCGTGTGAACCGCCATTCAGAATATTCATCATGGGGATAGGAAGCAAATTTGCATTTACACCACCCACATAGCGGAAAAGGTGTTGATTGGTTTCCTGTGCTGCAGCATGAGCAACAGCCATAGATACACCCAATATAGCATTGGCGCCCAGATTGGCTTTGTTGGGAGTGCCATCTATCTGGAGCATAGTATTGTCAATGAGATTCTGGTCGGTAACATACAAACCTTTCAGTTCGTTGTTCAACACATTGTTAACATTATTAACTGCTTTCAAGACTCCCTTTCCAAGGTACTGCGATTTATCATCATCTCTTAATTCAACGGCTTCATGAATTCCGGTTGATGCACCAGATGGCACTGCTGCACGACCCAGTATTCCGTTTTCAGTTACCACATCTACTTCAACAGTAGGATTTCCTCTTGAATCAAGGATTTGTCTTGCATTAATATTCAAAATAGCACTCATAATTTTAATGTTTTAAATTTAAACTTAATCCTTTTGGTTCCAATATTTCTTAAAAATAAGAAATTATTTAAAAATGCAATAAAAAAGAGGATAAAGCTTTCGTGAACTTTATCCCCCATAAAAATCGTCAACCCAATATCATCGATTATGCCTGTGTTTCATAATTTTTACTTCAATTGCCCAAATGACATTTTACAACATCATAGGTGGGTGAAGTATTGATTCATTGGATCATTTAATGTGTATAAAGTTACTTGTCTTCTTTCTTTTCTTCGGCATCTTCGCTATCATCTGCCTTAGGCTCTTCTTCTTTCTTTTCAGCTTTGGGTTCTTCCTTCTTCTCTGCTTCAGGTTCCTCTTCCTCCTTTTCAGCTTTGGGTTCTTCCTCCTTCTCTGCCTTGGGCTCTTCCGTTTCGCTTTTTTCTTCAACCTTTTCAGCAGCTTCAACTTCTTTGATTTGCTCTTCTGCCGGAGTTTCAGCTACTGCTTCAACTTCAGGTTTTTCTTCAGCTACATCAGCAGCCTTTTCAGCTTTTTCGTCAGCTAATTTAGGAGCTGCAGCTTTAGGTTCAGCGTCAGAAGCTTTCTTACCACGACGACTTCTGCGTGTCTTCTTAGTAGCATCTTCTGTTGTTTTTAACATGTTGATGTTATAGTCAACAAGTTCAATGAAGCACATCTCAGCTGCATCACCTTGTCTGAAACCAGTCTTAAGAATTCTGGTATATCCACCTGGTCTTTCTGCAACTTTCTGAGATACTTCTCTGAAAAGTTCACTAACGGCATGCTTGTTCTGAAGATATGAAAATACGGTGCGACGCGAATGAGTAGAGTCTTCTTTCGATTTGGTAATCAAGGGTTCTACGTAAACACGTAAAGCTTTTGCCTTTGCTAAAGTGGTAAATATTCTCTTATGAAGTATAAGGGAAGACGCCATATTTGAAAGCATGGCTTTTCTGTGTTGAGATTTTCTTCCCAGATGATTAATTTTTTTCCTATGTCTCATTTCAACTAATCCTTATCTAATTTGTATTTTGAAAGATTCATGCCAAAACTTAGGTTTTTGGACTTAATAAGCTCCTCCAGCTCTGTGAGCGACTTCTTACCGAAGTTTCTGAACTTAAGCAGATCATGTTTATTAAGAGAAACAAGATCAGCCAGAGTTTCAACATCGGCGGCCTTAAGGCAGTTAAGTGCTCTTACACTAAGATCCAGATCTACTAATTTTGTTTTCAGCAATTGCCTCATGTGCAGCGAAGTTTCATCAAATTCTTCACTGGTTGCTTTTTCTTCGGTATCGAGAGTAATTTTCTCATCGGAAAATAACATGAAGTGGAAAATCAAAATTTTGGCAGCTTCCTTAAGAGCATCTTTTGGAGTAACAGAGCCATCGGTCATAATTTCCAGCACAAGCTTTTCGTAGTCGGTTTTTTGCTCAACACGATAGTTTTCAACGAAGTACTTGACATTTTTTATCGGAGTAAAAATAGAGTCAATTGCTATTTGACCGATAATCGGGTTCAGAGGTTTATTCTCTTCAGCCGGCACATAACCTCTACCCTTCTCGATGGAAAACTCAATATTCAGATTGACTGATGATTCCATATTACAAAGAACCACATCGGAGTTAATTACCTGAAAATTTGAAAGATAATTGTTAAGATCACCTGCTTTGAAAACTTCCTGACCGGAAATGTTTACAGTTACCTTTTCACTATCTTCTTCCTCTACTTTCTGCTTAAACCTGATCTGTTTGAAATTAAGGATCATTTCTGTTACATCCTCTACTACACCTTTAATGGTTGAAAATTCATGCTCTACACCTTCGATACGAACAGATGTAATAGCAAAACCTTCAAGGGACGAAAGCAGAATTCTCCTCAAAGAGTTACCAACAGTGATACCGTAACCCGGCTCCAGGGGACGGAATTCAAATTTTCCATAACTCCCGTCAGATTCGAGCATGATAACCTTATCCGGTTTTTGAAAAGCTAATATTGCCATTTATATTGGGTTTTTATGATACGATAAAATCG
>SKVR01000295.1 GCA_007129355.1 Bacteroidales bacterium
GCAAAGTAATGAAAAATTTTACTGAAAGACCCCGGCCAATTAAAAAAAAATCCCCGCAAATGATTTTTTTGCGAGGATTTTTGTTAATTATAATTGGTTTATAATATCTATTTGATGCTTGCCGAAATAGATATTTACTTTTCTTGTTCCTGAAGTTCGTATTCAATTTCTTTAAGAAGTTCTTCCAGGTTTAAATTTTCAAAAACTTCGTTCAGCGTCGGACCGATGATTTCAAGCGATTTCCCTACATCTTCCATAATTGAGTTGATGTTGTTTCCTATCTCTGACCAGTCAACATTGTTTAATTCCTCAAAAACTTTCTGCAACTCTTTTGAAACTTCATTCATTTCAGTCTTAAACTGTTCATCACCCATTGTTTGATTCATTTCCTGAAGGGCTTTGCGGATTTCTTCTCTTGCCTTTTGCATTTCTGCTCTGAACTCTTCATTGTTCATCTCTGTCCTTACTTCGGCCAGGGACTGACGGATTTCTTCACGGGCCTGCCGCATTTCTTTTTTCATTTCTTCTGAATTCAATTCAGCCCTTACTTCTTCCATTGCATCACGGATGGCAATACGGGCATCTTCCATGGATTTGAGGATATCTTTTTTATCTTCATCAGATAATTCGCCCCATTGTATTGACTTTCCGGCTTCCAACACTATTCTTCCTGGTTCTGATGGGATGGAATCAGATGTGAGGGTTGCAGATACTGCTATTTCAGGTGTGCTTTCAGCCACATCATAGATTGTTTCATTATCTTTATCAACGTCAGTAAAGGCCAGAAATGAAGGCGGGTTCATCCATGCCAGCGAGATAGTTGCAGCCGCAATTACTAAAATAGCCGCAATTTTTTGTCCGGGGTTAAAACTTCTTGTTTTCATGTGCATAATGTTTTTAATACGTGTTAGTAATGTGTTTTTTGAAGAACTTGCCGCCAAAACCGGTTGCAATGAACTCTGACGTTTTTCTTCGAGATATAAAAGTGTTTGTGCATATTCCAGTGGTTTGTTGGTTTGCTTAACTACCCACTCATCGACCTTGGATTCTCTTTGCGATCGCAAGGTTTGAGAGACCCACCAGGTGCAGGGATGGTAAAAAAACAGAATTTCAAGTACATACTGCATAGCATTTACATAATGGTCTTTGCAGCGAATATGATAAAACTCGTGTAAAAGAATATTTTCTACTTCCTGAATACTTAATGATGCAGAAATAGCAAAAGGCAGCAAAACTACCGGTTTGAAAAATCCTGCTACAAGGGGTACAGTTACATTTTGAGAAAGATAAACTGATATTTTTTTACTGATTCCTGAACTTATTCTGGCTGAAGAAACAGTTTGCAGCCATGCATCAGGTATTTGGTTTAGATTCCTTGTTTTTACCCGGAACAGTTTACTGTAGGAGATTACAAAATAAAACGACATTAAAACAATACCTGCCAGGTATATCCAAAAAATATATGATGAATATCCTTCCAAAAGATTTGTGAAAGAGGTGTTTTCCTTTTGAAGGATATATAATGAGTTAAGTCCTTTCAAACTTTGCATACCTACCCCTTCAAATTCAACAAAGGCAATACGTTGTACTGTGTTGTAAATGTTGTATTGTTTCAAAAAAGTTATGATGAAAACAACAGGTATGGTAAGTAAGGCAAAAATGCTGAGATTCTGTCGGACTAAAGCGGGTGCTTTCCTGGCAAAGAAAATGGAAACTCTCCAAAGCAAGGCAATCACCGCAATTTGCCAGAATGAATGTAAAATACTCCATGCAAGAGCATTCACAAACGGCTCAGGTATGTATTCTATTATTCTCATGTTTTCTATTTTTCGAATTGCCTGAGATAATCTTTTATATCTTCAATATCACTTGGCGATAATTCCTTTTGATTCAGAGCACCCATGATGAGCCTGCTTTCAGAACCTTTAAAAAGACCGTTGAGCATTTTATCCAGAAATTTTGCCTGAATTTTTTCCCGGCTTAAAAGTGGTTTGTAAATGTGGGTTCGATTAGCTGTATTTCTTTCAAGAAAACCCTTTTCTGTCATGATTTGCATGATCTTCAGTGTAGTTGTGTAGCCGGTATCTTTTACCTTTTTAAGTACTTCATGTACTTCGCGAACTGTGGCATTGCCCTTATTCCATAGTATTTGCAGGATTTCCAGTTCGCTTTCCGTAGGATTATGTTTTTTATTGCCCATAGATGTACGATAAAATTCGTAGCAAATATAATACGAAGATTTTCGTAATGCAATTTTTTTTTGAATTTTTAAATAAAAAATGGGGGAGTATCATATTACTAGTCTGATATTTAGCGTATTAAAATTTACAGGTTGGTCTGTAACAAACTTTTAAAAGGCAAACCAGCTTTATATACTCTGCTATTTTTTTATTTAACCTTTAAGAAATAACTTTAAGTAATAATCAGTAAATTTTGCTGAGTACGGTGTATGATTCCAGTCTGTCGCGCTGGTCGTAAATTTCAGTACGAACATTTCCAACTCCCGGAGCATAGTATTCAACACTTTTACTGGTAAGCCTGTTGGTCATTCCCATGGTGCGGGATTGTGTATGGGTTTCGTAGGTTATTTTGAAGCATTCAAAAGTACCGGCCGGAGTAGTAATATTTTCAATGGCTTCTACTTTACGCTCAGTAATATTTATTTCAATTTCAGTGATTCTCATTCCGCCTGCACTTACCGACATAGTCATACCGGCATCGGGCAGGTTATCGCCAACTTTCAGGTTGTCGGGTATTACAATATCAATGGATGACATATTGATTTCCATATCCTTAAAACCTTCAAACATTGCCGGGTCTAACAGTGACTGAACATCAAGCATCAGTTCATTTTCTTTGCACCTGACTGTAAACTCTGTTTCGTGCTGAAAACGATCACGATTATCATAATATCTCGCACTCAGGATGGCTTCCGTGTGGTCAGAATTACGGGTAACCTTTTTAACCATAACATCCTGTGTACTTTCAAGCCTGTCGCGTCTGTTGAAATTCTGATACTGAACTCCTTTGTTCTCTACCAGTGGTAAATACAGATCGCAATCTTGTGCTAGTATTCCTGTTGCTATCAGTAACAGGAATACAAATAATAGATTTTTAATCATGGAATTTAAATTTTGGTTTGTAAATTTGTGTATGTGAAGATAATAATCATGCTGTAGAATTTCAAAATATTTCGATAAG
This sequence comes from Bacteroidales bacterium, assembly GCA_007129355.1. GTDB lineage: Bacteria > Bacteroidota > Bacteroidia > Bacteroidales > UBA7960 > SKVR01. The sequence goes on from SKVR01000295.1 coordinate 3,202, forward strand.
AAAAGTAATTCTGCATTTCACAATAAAAATCATTCATGAAACATCCATGATAAGCCCCTTAACACACACGAGGATGACTAAAATTTGGATGTTCCATCTGACCAATAAAAAACAAATTTAGACAGATGAAACTTTAAATAAAAATTTACTATGGTTCAGCAATATGAAATCCGGCTAGAGGCCTATCCAAGAGGCTATCACATCATTACATCACAAATAATGAAGCAGGTTCCCCAACTGCCAGAAACAGGGTTATTAAATGTATTTATTCATCATACATCTGCAGGGCTAATGATTAATGAAGCAGCTGATCCTTCTGTTTTAACCGATTTGGAAAGTATGTTCAACCATCTTGTTCCTGAAAATCTTCCGTTTCTTGTGCATACCATGGAAGGACCCGACGATATGCCTGCCCATATAAAGTCAGCACTTACAGGCGTATCACTTACTATTCCTATTAGTAACGGAAGGCTAAAACTTGGAACCTGGCAAGGTATATTTTTATGTGAATTCAGAAATCACGGCGGACAGCGTAAACTTACAGTTACGTTATATTCCTAGTAAAACTTTTCAACCTATCAACCCATCAACCCTAAACCTATATCACAACTTTTTCATTCAATATCAATACATTCAAAAAAAACTTATACATTTGATTAATATTTGATATATCGCACTCAAACCAATATAAACAAATGGAAGATCATTTAATCCGGATGTTTTTGAACCGGACCAAAACCTTCGACACCAAAGAAGTTTTGCGATACAGGGATGAAGATAAGACCTATCATTCGTTAAACTGGAAGCAATTAAAAGCGAGAGTTGATTATGTACTTTCCGGGCTTAGTACACTAGGTTGTGAAAAACAGGAGAATATAGGTATTTTTAGTGCCAATCGATATGAATGGTTAATTACGGATCTGGGTATTCTGGCCAATAGTTCTGTTGTTGTCCCCTTTTATGCTACTGCATCGAGAGAACAAGTTAAATACATTGTTGATGAAACTCAGATGCGTTTCATCTTTGTAGGAAACAAAGAACAGATGGAGCTTGCTCTTTCATTGATGGATGAAGGTTCGACTTTGAAAAAAATTATCATTTTTGATAAAATTACAATTAACGATGAACGTGTAATAAGTTTTGAAAACTTTTTGTTACTCCCATCTCAGAACGGAATTAATCTTATCATCGAAGATGTAGAAAAACACTACAGTGCCCGGGATCTTGCCACTATTATTTATACATCAGGCACAACCGGCGAACCGAAGGGTGCTATACTGAAGCATGATAATTTCATGTATTGTTTTCATATTCATGACAAAAGGCTGAATGTAACAGAAAAGGATGTTTCACTGTGTTTTCTGCCCCTTAGTCATGTTTTTGAACGGTTGTGGAGTCATTATATGCTGCATTGCGGCGCTGTAAATGTATTCCTCGAAAACCCAAGAGAAGTAATTGAAGTTCTTCCTGTGGTTAAGCCCACTTTAATGTGCACTGTTCCTAGATTTTTTGATAAAACCTACAAGGGAATTCAGACTGAACTCAGTAAATGGTCCGGTTTCAAACAAAAGGTTTTTAAGTGGTCAATGGCCATAGGGCATGAAGTTATTGAATACAAATGCCGTTCTAAAAGAATTCCTTTCCCCTTAAGTTGTAAATTACTGATTGCTGATTTTTTGGTGTTGAAAAAACTCAGGAAAATATTTGGTGGAAAAATCAAAGCAATGCCTTGTTCGGGCTCTGCAATTGATACATATATTCTGAAGTTTTTTCATGCTATGGGAGTTTTTGTGAATTATGGTTATGGAGCTACGGAAACTACTGCTACAGTTTCCTGTTTTAAAACCGATAGGTACTACTACGGTACATGTGGTGCAATAATGCCGGGAGTTGATGTAATGATTTCGAATGACAGTGAGATTCTTGTGAAAGGCAGGAGTGTGTTTTCGGGATACTATAAAAAGCCTTTAGAAACAAAGGCCGCACTTGCAGATGGATGGTTTCATACAGGCGATGAAGGGTATATTGACCACCAGCATAACCTGATTATGATAGACCGTATTAAAGATCTTATGAAAACTTCGGTTGGAAAATACGTCTCACCTCAGAAACTCGAATTGCTGCTCAGTCGTGATGAGCTTGTTGAGCAAATTATTGTTGTAGGTGATAACCGCCAGTTTGTTACCGCACTGGTTGTTCCAGCAAAGGAAAAACTATTGCAAATAGCCAAAAATGTGGGTATTGCATATCAGAATGAAGATGATTTAATAAAGTCTGCCGGAACATACCAGCTTTTTGAGAATCGTTTCAGTAAACTTCAAAAAGATCTGACGCCTTACGAAAGGGTAGTGAAGTTTGTACTGCTTAAGGAACCTTTTAGCATTGAAGCTGGTACTATGACCAATACACTGAAATTGCGAAGGAGAACTATCGAAAAAAGCTACAAGCAACTAATCGACCAAATGTATTCCTGATTTATTTGGTCTGCTGTTGATGCTTCCATCTTTTATGCGACCACAACCATTTTTCTGGCTTTTCGCGAATTATTTTTTCAAGTGCTGAAGCATAACGAGCAGTTACTTTACTTTCAGGAATTTCGTTAGGTTTGTCAGCCAGTACCGACAATGTCATTTCATAATATCCTCTTCTTACTCTTTCTATATCTGAAAAGATCAAAGGATAATCATTATTACGCGCATGCTTTTCAGGTCCATGTAGAAAGGCAGTGTCTCGTCCGAGGAAACCAACCCAATGGGCAAATTCCAGATTGGTGGGACTTTGATCGGCAGCCATCAGAAAAAGCGTCGGAATTTCTTTTTGGCGCTCAAAACTCAGACTGGTTTCCTTAATGGAAGCAAGAGTAGTCCCAAATCGTGACCGGCTCCACCGCATAAAGCGATCTATGTAGGGGTTTTTCAACTTTTTGTAAAAGCCCAGGATATGATAGGGCGTTTGCAGCCCGGCAGACAAACTTCCCCATTCCCAGTTGCAGATATGTCCGGTAACAAGAATAAGGCTCTTTTGCTTAGCGAAAAATGGGTCTACAATCTCAGGATTTATTACTTTGTGCCGTTTAAGTACCGATGAACGAGACATCGTAAAGCTTTTTATTCCCTCAACAATAATATCTGAAAGATTAGCGTAAATTTTTTTTATCAATGCCTTTTCCTGTTCATTGTTCAAGTTCAGGTCAGACAGAGAAATATTGTCATGAATAACTTTCAGCCGGTACTTAAAGACTTTTCTTAGTAAAAAAGCAAGGAAATCAGAAAAATAATATAGTAAACGAAAGGGTATAATTCCGAATATTCCAACAAAAGCTATGAATAATCCAGATGTGAAAATATCTGTAATCTTTCGCATTATCTTTTTCATATTGTGTAAATTACAAGGCTTCTGGTTTATTATATATAGCCATACTCACTGAGTAATTGGGTAAGTTGCTCAATGGCTTGCGAAGGTTCAATATTTTTGATTACGGGAGTTTTGCCTTTATAGAGATGTAGTTTACCTGTTGCAGTACCCACAAAACCAAAGTCAGCGTCGGCCATTTCACCCGGGCCGTTTACAACACAACCCATTACAGCAATTTTTAATCCGGGTAATCCTGAAAAATGATTCTGCACTTGTTGTAAAACTTTTTGCAGCTCAAACGAAGTACGCGCGCAGGTAGGGCAGGAGATAAACTCAGTACGTGTAATTCGCAAACCTGCCGATTGCAGAAAACCGAAACTTATGTCTGTTGTATTTACAAGTGAAGAATCCTCCTCCAGCCATAACCCCTGTATTTTTTTTTCAAGTAAATAATTTCCCAGAAGGATTCCGGTCCGGATTATAATATCATCCAAATCATTACTATTAAATTTTTTTCGTACTATTATCGGAATGTCTTTTGATTGACAGATATTGATTAGATTCTGCAAATTGCAGGTTTCATCACAATTGCTCATATATGCAACTACTGCCAATGGTTTTCTATCTGCAGTCAGCTTAAAACTTTCATCTTCATCGGTGCAATTAAATTGAAGAAGGAAACTTCCTTCTGTTTCATAATCTGTTCTTTTCGATTTTCCGGCACTCACCAATGGGATGATCTTTTTGGCTTTCTTGTCTGTTAGATTATTCAAAGGTAAAATGAAATTTTTGCCTTGATTGTTCCCGGCCTGAGGAAGATCATGAGTAAAGAAAAAATCTGGCGACAATTTACTTTCAGGATAATTTACAAAACTATCGGATTGAAATGTGTTGTTAAATGTTTGGTTTTCTTTTGTTTTTTCGCTTTCAACCACCACAGCTTTTGTTTTGCTGTAAGGGAAAAATATCTCTTTTTCAAGGATATCCAGTTTTTTGATTTGGAATCTATCATTAGCAGTTTTCTGTGAAAATATATTTTGATAGAATGAAGATATTTTTCGTGCGAAAGGAATTTCATCTTCCGGTTCTTCGGTAAGGCTAACGCGCAGGGTATCACCAATTCCTTTATTAAGGAGCGTACAAATGCCCAGTGCCGATTTAATTCGTCCGTTTTCACCTTCACCGGCTTCGGTAATACCAATATGAAGGGGATATGTCATGTTATTTTCAAGCATTTTTTCCACCATACCCTCATATGCCTGTACCATAACCAGTGGCTTGCTGGCTTTGAGAGATATTACCAGGTTGTGGAAATCAAGTTCACGGAATAGTTCCAGAAATTCAAAGGTAGCGTTAATCATCCCCTCAGCGCTATTTCCATACTGAGTTACTATACGGGATGAAAGAGATCCCATATTGGTGCCAATACGTATTGCAGTTCCATGTTCTTTACAAACCTCAATCAGGGGCATAAGTCTTTGCCTTGCCAAATCCAGTTCGGCTCTGATTTCGGCCTCTGTATAATGAATCTTGTTTTTTACATCACTACGTAAATAGTTTCCAGGGTTTATCCTGATCTTTTCTACGTGTTTAGCAGCAACAAGTGCCACGTCTGCATTGAAATGGATATCGGCAATAACTGGATTTTTAAAACCGGCTTCAAGCAAGCCTCCTTTTATTTCTTTCAGTTTTTGAGCTGCCTGGGTACTGGGAGCGGAAATCCTAACATAATCTGCCCCGGCATTAATGATTCTTATACTTTGGTTTATGGTGGCCTGCACATCCATAGTATTGGTATTGGTCATGGATTGAAGCCTTACAGGATGATTTGCACCCAAAGGAATGTTACCTATTTGTACATCATGACTGGGGAAACGCATTATGCTAAGCCGTTTACCTGAATTCATCTATTTGCTGATTATCTAATTGCTTGTCTTGCTTATCTGCCAATGCAGCAAAGGTAAGAAATCATTGTGCAATATACGTAGAAGTATCAGGTGAATTTTTGATATGTGCTGTGTATGGAAATTCCTTAATATAGTTTGTAAATCAGTGTAATTGCCTTATCTTTAATTTTCAAATTTTTGAATTGCCACTTCCAAAAGCATTGTTAATATGGATTCTCCGGGATTAAAAATTGAAATCAGGGAACAGATTGGTATTATTACCATGAAGCGTCCTCAGGCACTGAATGCCCTGAACTCAGAAGCTATTAACTCCCTTCAGCTGGCTCTGAAATCGCTGCCCAAATTTCCTGAAATACTCGCTCTGATCATTACTGGTGAAGGAAAAGCCTTTATAGCCGGTGCCGATATTAAAGAATTGTCAGAAATGGGTCCGGCGCAGGCATTTAATTTCTCCAGTAAAGGACAGCAAACTTTCGAACGTTTTGAAAAACTTCCTTACCCGGTAATTGCCGCAATCAATGGCTATGCGCTGGGAGGCGGGTGCGAGCTGGCTCTTGCATGCGATATCAGAATTGCATCAACCGATGCAAAATTTGGTATGCCGGAAACCAGCCTGGGACTTATGCCCGGTTTTGCAGGGACTCAGCGACTTCCAAGGATAGTGGGTTATGGTAATGCTATCTATCTTATGACCACTGCAAAAACCATCAATGCTATTGAAGCCTTGCGTATGGGGCTGGTACAGGAAGTAACAGAACCCGGTGATCTTTTAAAGGTAAGCCTGGAAATGGCACAAAAAATTACGAAACAGGGGAAATACGCAGTAAGAGCCGTAAAAGAAATGGCATTGCGAAGTTATTCTTATGACTTTAAGAATTCATCTGAATTGGAATCTGAAGTTTTTGCCGGTCTATTTCACAGACCGGAAGCTGATGAAGGGATGAAGGCATTCATTGAAAAGCGAAAACCTAAATGGTAATCTATCTTAACCTAAACCTATACAATGAAATACGAAGAAAAACTGGAAAATGTAACTGTACTGGGCGCTGCCGGAAAGATGGGAAGCGGTATATTATTTCTTACAGCTACAGAAATGACCAGGCAAAAATTTCTACCCGTAAATAAAAACAGGGAGTTTGTGCTCTATGCTTTGGATACCAGTCATAAGGCATTATCTAACCTGACTACCTATATCCGTGAACAAGCCTGGAAATTTGCTGAAAAGAACATAGTTATCTTGCGTAAAACCTATCAGGATCGGGCAGATCTTATTGATAATGAGCAAATCATCAGGCAATATGCACAGGATTTGCTGGGCATTATCAGACCTGTTACCCGTATTGAATCAGCTTTTGATTCCAATATCATATTTGAGGCCATCAGCGAGAACCCCGATTTGAAAGTGGAGCTCATGTCAACCATCAATAAAAACAACCGCAACAAGCCATGGTTCTTTACCAACACATCTGCAATTCCTATTTCATGGCTTGATGAGCAGGCGCAGCTAAACGGACGAATCATGGGGGTACATTTTTATAACCCACCTGCAGTGCAGAAACTTCTGGAAGTGGTAAAAACAGAAAATACCCGGCCTGAGCTTTCTTATTTCGTTACAGATTATATCAAAAACACCGGTAAGATTTTTGTTTTTGCCTATGATGTGGCAGGCTTTATTGGAAACGGTTATTTTATGCGCGATATTCTCTTTGCTGAAAAGATGGTGAATGAACTTCAGGAAGACTTTTCATACGTTCAGTCTGTATACATGGTCAATAAAATCAGTCAGGATTTTCTTATCAGACCCATGGGTACTTTTCAATTGGTAGATTACGTGGGTATAGATGTAGTGCAGTTTATTATGTCGGTTATGAAACCACATGTAAGTAAGGAAAATATTCATTCGCCACTCGTTGATCAGCATTTACACGAGTTAGTGAAAGGAGGTCAGTACCCTGAAGGATCACAGAAAAACGGTATTTTTAAATACGAAAAAGGACAAATTGCAGCAGTTTATGATCTCAGAAAAAAGCGATATATTCCAGTTTCTGAATTCCGGGAGGAGTGTGATGAGTATCTGGGAGCATTGCCTGCAGACTGGCAACCTTGGAGAAAGATCACTCGCAATCCGGAGAAAGATGAAACACTAAAAAAATATTTTGAAAATCTTCGTTTGAGCAAGAAACCCGGAGCACAGCTTGCCAGAGAATATCTGATTAAGTTTAGAGAAATCGCATCGGACCTGGTAAAAAATAAGGTTGCATTCAAATTTGATGATGTAAATGCAGTCCTGATCTATGGTTTTCATCATGCTTACGGCCCTATAAACGATTATCTGTAACGCAGTTATGAAGCAATTGTCGTTAACATTCTTAAAATCAACAGAAAACAATTCATCTATGAAGCTGAGAAGAAAAGTATATATGGTTGCCGGTTATAATACCATTTCCATGGGAACCGGTAGGAGTGAATTCCACCCTAAAAAGCCACGTCCTGGTCTACAGGATTATATTAAAGAAGCCGGAGAAAATGTTCTGAGTCATATAGGTGGTGCAAAAAATGTTGACGAATGTGTTATTGCCAATTTCATTGCCAGCCGTTATAACAAACAGGCCAATCTTGCAGCCTTTTTTCCGTACATTGATCCTGAACTGACTTATAAGCCCTGCGTAAGGGTAGAGGGTGCTTGTGCTACCGGAGGGCTGGGGCTGGCAACCGGAATAAAAAGTGTTCTTGCTGAAACAGCAGATGTGGTGCTGGTAGTAGGGGTAGAAGTGCAAAACTCTGTAAAAGCAGTTTATGGTGCCGATATTCTTGCTGCTGCCGGATGGTACAAGGAACGAAAGGATGGCCATGCTCATTTTTTTCCAGGAAAATTCAGCGACAGGGCAGGGGCATATTTTAAAAAATACGGAAGGGAAAAAACCCGGCAGGCAATGGCCCGCTGGTATTACAATGCCATAGAAAATGCCCGCTTGTGCCCAACGGCACAGGAATTTGAAAACCAGCAAAAAAAACTGGAAGAACTGGCTCTTACTGAACCCAATCCGCGCATGTTTGTGGATCATCTTAATGTTTATGACTGCTCAAAGGTATCTGATGGTGCTTCTGCCATAGCCATTGTTTCTGAAGAGGGTTTGAAACGCTGTGGTATCAGCAAAAACGATGCAATTGAGGTGGTCGGTCTGGGACAGGCAGAATATGATCTTACCAAAGCACCCGAAGATCCGGTAAGGCTTATCACTACTGAGGTGGCAGTAAAAAAGGCACTGGTCATGGCCGGTATAACCCGCGATCAGCTTGCAACGGTCGAATGCCACGACTGTTTTACCATTGCAGCCATAATGGCAATAGAAGCCATGGGTTTTGCCCAACCAGGCGAAGGGTCAGATTTTATACTGGCAGGACATACATCTCGGAAAGGAAGAATCCCATTTAATACAACCGGAGGACTAATAGGTTGGGGACATCCCACAGGTGCCACCGGAGTGCACCAGGCTGTTACTATCTGGGAACAATTGACAGAAAAAGCCGGAAATTCGCAGGTAAAAATTCCTGCTGGTAAACCCTATGCAATGAGCGTAAACATGGGAGGTGATGATAAAACACTGGTGTCGCTTGTGTACAAAAAGTGCTGAGATAAATCCTGGAGTGCAGGTTTTATGAATAATAATCAGGGTTTTCCTACAATGAACCGTAAACTCTCACCATAATTACTGCGGAAAATATACACCCCGTTTGATAATCCTTGTGTCGAAATGGAGTTGTCATTTTCTATTACGGCCATTATTCTTCCTGTAATATCATACAAATAACCTGAGGTCACTTTATTAAAATATACTTTGTATCCACTCACAGGATTAGGATAGGCAACAAGATTCTTTCCATTGTCATATTCAATATCATCAGTATTGATAATTATCTCACCGATTTTCACTTCATTCAGTGCCAGCATATCTCTTGCATTTACATTGGGATTGCTTTGCTGTCCGGTGTAATAATACAACCATCTGAGTTGCACGTAAGGCTGGTTTAAAGCATCTTCCGGCAAGGAAATATTTTGAAATTCATGAGAATGACCAGGATTTTCATTGCGCGGGTATTCAATGACCAACCCGTTTTCATCCCGGATAGGTTTCCAATAAGAATCAACTCCTGTCCTGTATTCCAATCTTATGGCATAATTTCTTGAATTGGAAATAATTGTTGAAGCTTTCCAGTCAAAATTCAGCTGAATCAGACTCTTAGTATTCAAGGCCAAAACCGCAGCGCCCAAATCGCGCCCTCGTCCGGTATTAATAAATGAAATACCGTTGCCTCCTAACCCGTTGATACGAGTTCTGCGAGTATTCCGGTAAGGAAATCCTATGTTAATTTCATCATCTGAAGCATAATCTTCGGGTGGTATATGATAAACATGATAAAGTGGTGTTACTGGCGCTGGATCATCCTGTGTACTTTGTACAAAAAGCATATGCTCAGGAAAACTTCCTGCAGGTTCATCAGGACTCCAATAGTCAAAAATATAGTTGGGCTGCTCTGACAGGTTTATGGCTTCAGGATACACAAGAATGTAGAAAGATGCATTCAATGGTGGGTTTTCCCCATCAGTTACCGTAATGCTTACCTGCGTGCCTCCTCTTAATTGTGGATCAAGGATAAGCTGTTCGTTATTTAAGGTCACAAAAACAGGATTATCTTGCTCAGTTTCTATGGTAAATTGTAGTGCATCTCCATCCGGATCTTTAAAATAATGATTCAGATTAATAGTCTTTGCATCGCTATTTTCAACCATTTTAAAAACATCTTTAAACCATAATGTTTGAATCGGCGGACGATTGGTTCCAGGCAAAGCTTCTCCGTCAAGGGCAACATTATCGATTCGGTTGTTTCCAGCCAGCCCGCCCGTTCCATCAACTTCTTGGTCAAAGGCAATTTTTATGGCAAAATCAGGATTGTTATAGGTTTCCTCTATTCCCCAAAAATCAAACTGATAGAGTGAGGGTTTTTCTGTTATGATGATGGTGTCGAAAGCAAAAAAATCATCTCCGTCGGTTGTGTAAGAAATGTATTGCCGGTTGGCTCCGCTTCCCGATCTTCGGCTTTCGTAAGAAAACAAAAGATCTTTGTAGCCTGCTGTAGGCAAATGAAATATCATTTCTGCTCCGACCGGATTATTCAGTCTCAGGTGCGATGCGGGTTCATCGCCGTTGCGCGAATTGATACCCGTAAAATCCTGCCCCATGCCAGTGGTAATTTCACTCTGTGGAGCTCCAATAAACTCAAGTTGTGCTTCATTGATGGTATATGTAGGATTTAAAAAGTCTGTTTCATCGTTAAAATTCCAGTAGTGAAGCATGGTGTATGGCTCACCCAACTGGCTGTCCATCCATGCCAGTCTTGCTTCAATCCAGTCCATCATCCAGAAAACTTCATCATCCCACGTTTCCCCCTCATACCAGTTGGGCCATATCCATGTGCCCAATACAGGCCATCTTTCGTAATTGCGTTCCTGGGCTTCATTGAGCAGGTTATAGTAATCCATCACCTTACCCACCATGTTTCCATTGGAAAAGCCTGTGAGCCGAAGGCTGCGGTAACGGCGATTGTATTCCTGACTGAAATTTTCATCCATAAATAAACGAGTATACCAGCCCCTCAGGTAGTCATTTTGTGAAAGCAACGGATAGTACCAGCCCTGTGGGTTCCAGCCGGCCAGATAATTGGCATTTCCCAGTGCAAGGTTAAAATCCCAAAGTGGGCCAGAAAACAGCTTCCCGTTCCGGTTTTTATAAAAAAATGTACTTAACCTGTAGCCGTCAATCTCTTTGGTAATTTCGGTTAAAAGATGCATATCTATAAACGACCGTGTATCCAGAAAGTCTGAATAGTTTGAAGAAGGATCATTGGGATTACCATCAAATAAAGCAGTTTCAAGTGAGTCAAGATAAGAAATAAGATAATTTTTTTGTGCAGGAGAAATATCCTGTTCATTGGGCCTTACAAAGGCATAATGACTGTCACGTGCCGTATAAAAACCGACGTCGCCAGTATTAAGACGGTCAATTTTAAAAATGTATCCTCCGGTAACTTCAGGATAGCTGTTATTGTGTGGCTCCAGGTCTTCAATTTCCACCCTGCCAGGTGCAATTTTTATCCTTTCGGTAAGCAAATAAACCCCGTGGTAATGTTCTTTCCTCAAGGTCCCTGAGCCTTTGTGCATGAATAGTTCAATAAATCGTGTACGGGGCGAGTATTGCCCGATGTCATTGCTCAACGAATAGGAATAGGCATTCCGCATAAGTGTTTTGTCGGAATAAGGACCGTGCAGCACCCAGTTATGCTCTTCGGGCATACCAAGCAAAGAAACCTTCCTGTTGCTTTCGTTCTCTTCCAGAATATGAAAACCAAAACCTTTTTTAGGGAATCCTTGTGAACTGCTGCCCCTGATATTAATTTTGATTCGCCCGTCAAAAGCCGGTACATCTGTTATCTGCATTCTTTCTCCTGATTCATTATCAAGTAAGGTCATGTATGCAGGGGTTCTATCTCCAGGAGTTATTGCCGCGCCAAATTCGTGTACAATCATAACCGGTATGTTGGAAGAGAAGGCCCTTAAGTTATCATGCACCACAGAAAATGATGCAGCCGCAATTTCGCTTTTCAGACTGTTTTGTCGAACGGCTGCCGCTCTGAACAAAACCGTATTTTTTATTGTGATGGGCCTGAAGTATAGTGAGCCGTTATTGATGTCAGGTGTGCTACCGTCAGTAGTATAATATATATCTGCGTCCTGTTCAGGTGAAATGATATTAACAGTTACAGGTTCGTTGTACACCCCAGCAGCGGGAATAATAGTCGGTTTTTGGGCTATGCCTGAAAACCCTGCATCAGCATTCGGTAATTCCGGAGTGGAGTTTTCGAAATAGAACCAGCCATTGCCTTCTCCTTCAATTCTTCCCAGCGAGATGTTGGTGGGAATGGGAACAGGAGGCATGGAATCAATCATTTGACCATCGGGAGTGGTCAGAATCAGTTCTTCGCCATCGGCACTGATCCTGAAATTGGTATGCCACCTTGCAGATGGAATGTAACAGTGAGATACATTGAGAGGTTCTTCGATCGTATTATCAGGCAACATCCATCTTACAGCAAGATTATCGCCACCGAGAGCTTCCTTCATAAGTGCTGATAAATAATACTGCTGGCCTTCCTGCAAGGTGATCTGTTCTGATTGCTGCTGCGAATATTTATCCCATTCCCGGGAACTGGTCCAGCCAGGTACGTGGGCGATAAGCTCTGCGTTGTCAGGGGAATCGTCGGTGCTCAGGTACAGTTCCGAATTGTCGTCGCTTGCAATCCAGAAGATATAATTACCGGTAGCAGGAGCCGTGATCCATGTGTACATGTGTTGCCCGTAGTTTTCGTCAATGTTGGTGGGAGCTTCAAAATAGTTTATTACAACATTTCTGCTTGCAGGATCGTCAGGAAAGCTTGGATGGTTAATAAGATCATCAACCGCCGAACCCTGAATACCGGGGTAAAAAAGTCTTTGAATGCCATTTTGCATGTCATGTGGCATGGGCTTGCGATCCTTGCCCGATGCCCATATCAGCAGGTATTCGCCGGGCTGAAGAATATATTCGGGCATTACCCATTTAAAAGGTTCCTGGTAATTGTCTGACAGCCCGATACCATCAAGATTTACCGGGTCATCTCCGTAATTATAGATTTCAATCCAGTCTTCAAAGGAGCCGTCCTCGTCAGAAATAACATCGCGGTTAGATGCCATCACTTCATTAATGCGGATGGTTTGGGAGTATAGCGGATTATGCCACGAAAAGAAGATTAAAATAATTAAGATAAGGAAGAAGTGAAATATTTTTATTGAACTATGCATGCATTAATGTTTTATATGGCAAAGATATGAATAAAACGTGGAAAATCATTTTGCACCATTTTATCTAAATCGGCCTAAACAATTTTACAATGGACCATTTCATTACATTGTATGAACTTGCATAAAACCAACCCTATCGAATAAATAAGGGAATTATTATGTTAAAATATGCAAATTTTAGTATATATTTGTTTTCAAAACAACATGGGTATCAGCAAAAAGTATCGGTTGAAATCTATAAGTCACTAACTAAGATAACTAAGACCAATATTTCCTTTTTAACACCTGACAAATCAACCCTATGTTTTACACACTTAGTTTTTATCTCACAAAACCCAATCACCATGAAAACTGAAATAAAAGATAGGATTAATAGGTTAAGAAGGTTAAAAAAACCGTTAATCATTGTAATCATTTTACTTATTATAACTACTTTACTTTCTGGTTTAAATATTGAAAGTAGCGAAAAGTATAGTTGTAGTGATTTATGGGAACCCTTAAACAAGGTAAATAGAAGTTCGCGCGATGCTGCCCATGCGGCAGCCATTGACAAGAAGGTTGAAAATATCATGGAGATTTTCCGTGAAACTCTACCGTTTAATCCTCCTAAAGGATTTACAGTAGTGCCTCATTTGCAATTCATCAATCCCATTACTCTGCCCGGTAATAGCCACACTCCTGAACCTGTGCATTTGCGGTTTGCCTTACGAATGCCACCTCAAAGTAATGATATTGTGGCCGGTGTAAATGTATGGATAAACGATCCCTTTAATCTGTTGGGAGAGCCTTTGCTGTCCGACAGTAAGGGTTACATATTCCTGTTGCCTCCGGATGTAGGGATTATGGGTGGACAAAAAATTGTGAGCCGCATGGCACACCCTCCCGGATATAATAATGAGTATCCCTGCAGTAGTATTTTTCCATTATGGTCGCTCAATCAGGAACCCTTTTTGCGATCGGTTGTAAGACCATCATTTGGTCTTGCAAAAAGCACTGTAACGACCTATTTTACTGCAGGCAACCGTCCTTTTTGGAAGCCGGTATCGCAGGAGCGCTGGATAAATGCCATGATTGCCCATGCAGAAAAAATGGTTAATGACATTACGGCTGGTGTGGAAGCAGCTGATGAGATCAATCTTACTGAACAGCAGGTAAACCAGATGAAGTTATACATTGCGCAGATGAAAGAGTTGTACACCGAAGATAATATCAAAAAAAATTACCGTGAAGCAATAGAAAGGCTATTGCCTGTTTATGAAATGATGAAGCAGAATAATCCTGCACAGGCGGAGGAATTCTACAATCAATCGATTGGAGGTATGGAAAAAGCAATGGATGAACAATTATCGCTTGCTGGTGAAAACTATAAGGAGATTGAAAAAATGGAGCAAAAACTGATCTCGGCCCTGTTACAGCGAGAAAATGTAATGCAACAAATGAAGGTGGCTGTTGAAAAAGAAAACTGGGATATACTTGATAAGCTGGCCGATGAGCATAACCTTGATAATCTAAGATTGATTGCTGATGCTGGCAGGTCGGTCAGACGGTTGCGTGCCGAGCTGGCAGCGTTATCTCCTGCTGAACGGAGAGCACCAGCCTTTGGATTCCTTATTCCCGATGACCATCCGCTGGGAACACAACGGCAGGTAGTGGCGATGGTATTTGATGCAGAGAGGGCATCAGGTTTGGTACCTGCCAATGCAAAAGGAGCAAGGGCAATTGTTAGTATCAATCCGGAATTCTTCAACTTCTCCGACAACGAAGCACCCATTAAACTTATGGCTATCGAATACTGGGGTAGAAACACCATCACATATGACAATAACAGGAGAAACCTGCTCAATGATATATGGTTGCATCTTAATTGGCAGGAATTAAGGGCTATGGTAAGGTGATTTTCTCTTACTTGTATTGATTTTCTTAAATATAAATATAGATACAACCAGTAGCCGAAAAGATGAAGTTAAGACCGGAAAACACGGAGTTTTCAGTATAATATTTTTGTTACATTTGAAAGTTACCAGCTGAAGTTGTGAACAGAAATGCTGAAAACAGGCAGATTGAGAATGAAAAAGTACTAAATATGGAGGATTAAAACTATGGGAAAAAGAACAGAGAGATTTTCACTTCTGGCAGCAATAATTGTTTTTGCCATCACACTTCCGGCCTTTGCACAGGAAGTAACAGAACACCCGCTTATTCGTCCCTTTCCTGGTTCAACATTTGATGATCGACGTTCAGAAGAGTTCAGCTTTGGTGAGTATGACTTCAGGGTGGGTAACCCCCCGAGAGATTATACTACCATAAAAGTTAGCGGAGTAAAACGAACCCTTCGATACTTTCTCTATAATGAAGACGGAACACCCAATAGAGCCGTATCGCAGGTCGAATATTTCGAGAACTATAAGGCGGCTGCCCTACAGAGGGGTGGTACGGTGAAATGGGAAGACAGACACTATGGACTGGTATTTACAATCCCCAGAGAAGATGCGGGTATTACCTGGTGCCATGTTACGGTTGCGGTAAGCCCTGCAAGGACCATCATCAACATTATTGACGAGGAACCGCTTGTAACTTCACTGGAGTTCACCCCGGAACAGATGATGGATGCACTCAATGTCGATGGGAGAATAGCCCTTTATGGTATCCTGTTCGATTTTGATAAGGCTACACTGCAGCATGCATCAGCCAAACAGCTTCAGGATGTGCTGACCCTGTTGCGCACCAATCCCCATCTGAGTCTGGAGATTCAGGGACATACTGACAGTGATGGTAGCGCTGATTACAACTTGCAGCTCTCGCAGAGGCGTGCTGAATCGGTTAGGCAATATTTGATGCTTTTTGGTATAGATCGATCCCGCTTGCAGTATAAGGGATATGGGGCATCGATGCCGGTGGTGCCAAACAATAGCGAAGAGAACAAAGCCAGAAACAGAAGAGTAGAACTGGTAAAACAATGATTTTAGGCTAACACCATAAATATTGAAGCTAATGTTGAAAAGCCTGAATATAAATGGGTTAAATACACATATGGAAATAAAGTATTTGATTGACTTTAAAAAAGTTGATTCTCTTCTTGATAGATTTAACAAAACCACAGGGTTTGTTACAGCTATTCTGGACCTTGATGGTAATGTTTTATCTAAATCGGGTTGGAGACAGATTTGCACTGAATTTCACCGTAAAAATCCCGAAACTTCAAAAAAGTGCACCTTAAGTGATACAGAATTGGCAAATAAAATGGCTGAGGGAGAGAAATATCATTTATACAAGTGCCTTAATGGTCTTATTGATGTCGCGGTGCCGCTCATAATTAAAGATGAGCACTTTGCAAATCTCTTTTCAGGGCAGTTCTTTCTTGAAAAACCCGATACAACATTCTTTAAAAAACAAGCAAAAGAGTTTGGCTTTGATGAAAAAAAATACCTTGATGCACTCAGCAAAGTACCCATTCTTTCAGAAAAAAAGGTTAGAGCAGCATTGGATTTCCTTCTCGAAATGGCTCAACTTATCGGTGACATGGCACTTCAAAAAGCAGAGCATGAGGATTTGAACCAAAAAATCAGGCTTGGTGAAAAAAAACATGAATTGTTTTTCGAATCTACTTCAATAGGCCTTGCTCTCACCAGAATGGATGGAAAACTGGTGGATGTTAATCCTGCTTATGCTGCCATTATCGGACGAACTGTAGAAGAAACAAAACAGTTGACGTATTGGGACATTACACCAAAAGAATATTACGGGCAGGAACAAAAACAACTCGAATCGCTTGAAAAAACGGGGCGATATGGACCCTATAAAAAGGAATATATTCACAAAAACGGTCAGCTGGTACCAGTAAGGTTACAGGGATTTATTATTGAGCGGGAAGGTCAGAAATACATTTGGTCGAGTGTAGAGGATATTACAGAGCCCGAAAAAGCAGTAGAAGAACAGCTTAAGCTTCTTAATATTATAGAACAAAGCCGCAACGAAATTTATGTTTTCAATGAAAACACCTTGCATTTTGAATTCTTAAATCACGGTGCACTCGAGAATTTGGGATATACACTGTCGGAAATTAAAGGTATGACACCTTTTGATATCAAACCGGAAACTTCCGAAGATGCCTTCCGGAAAATGATTAAACCGCTGCAAGATGATTTGAAAGACCGGTTGATATTTGAAACTGTTCATCAACGAAAGAATGGAAGCACTTATCCGGTTGAAGTTTATTTACAACTCCAGAAATATGATAATAAAAACTTATTTCTGGCGGTAATTATTGATATTACCGAGCGCAAATCAATTAAAGAGGCGTTACATATTAAAAACAAGGTCTTCGAAAGCTCAATTGCTTCACAAAGCATTGCGGATAAAGAAGGAATAATACGGTATGTGAATCCTGCATTTCTCAAAATGTGGGGTTATTCTACCCTGGAGCAGGCAATCGGCAATAGTGTGGGATCATTCTTTGTTAATCCATCTGATGCAGAGCCTGTGCTCGACTCACTTACAAAATCGGATGTATGGGAAGGTGAATTTCTGGCTAAAACCTTCGATGGGCTAACATTTATTTCCCATGGGTATGCTACAAGTTTGCGTAATGCAGATGGAGTGCTTATTGGCTATCAGTCAACGAATCTTGATGTCACGAAAGAAAGGGAAGCAGAAAAAAAACTAAAGGCAAGTATACAGCGTGCTGCTGCCCAAAGATCAGCCCTAACCAAACTTGCATTAGACAAGTCATTATCAGGCGAAAATACTAACACTGCCTTCCAGCGAGTGGTTGAAATTATTTCAGAGGCTCTTTCAGTGGCACGAGCCAGTGTTTGGGTACTTAAGGAAAACGACTCCAGGCTGCAATGCATTTCGCTTTACCAGGCCAACAGTAAAACCCATATTCAGGGTGAAATATTAAAACCAACAGAGATTCCCAGCTACTTTAATGCAATTAAATCAGGTAACCGGATTTATGCTGATGACGCACAAAACGACCAGCGTACCCGCGAACTAAACGAATCATACCTGAAGCCTTTAAATATTACATCATTGCTCGATACAGGTATTTTCATAGACGGCAGGCTGATTGGCGTAGTTAGTTCTGAACATATAGGCCCCAAACGCAAATGGTATCCCGATGAGGAATTTTTTATTTCAACAGTTGCGGCCATTGTAGCACAAATTTTTCTCAATGCTGAACGAAAGCAAGCAGAAAGAGCATTGAAAGAAAGCGAAGAACGAAACCGTGCTTTGCTCGATGCCATACCTGATATTTTATTTGTTTTAAGTAAAGAAGGTTTTTTTATTGATTATAATTTCAACAATCCGGAAAAGCTTCTTTTGACTCCTGAATCATTTCTCAACAAACATGTTTCGGACGTGCTACCATCTAAACTGGCTTCTCTTACTATTGATAAATTGAAGAATGTATTTCAGACCCAGCAAACCCAATTTTATGAATACGACTTGAAGATTGGTGCCGAACTCAGATATTATGACGCCAGGTTGGTGTTCAGCTCTGAAAATAGAGCTTTATGCATTATACGCGACATCACCGACCGTAAATTGGCCGAAGAACAATTAAAACAGAAAAGTGAAAAATTAACGGCACTGCTGGAAATAAGCGCCTTACTGGCTGACTCTCATAACACCAGGGAGCTTTTTCAGAAAACCACCGATGGTACTGCCAGACTCTTCCCTAAAGGGTCAGCGGCTATTTATCTGGTGCAAGATGAAAAAACTCTTTATCTTGCGTCTACAACTCCGGCGCTTCCATTAGATTTTCCTGAGCAATTGCGCTCACTTCCACTTTCTGTGCATCCCCATATCCGCAGGGCAATTGAGTCCGGATCGCCTGTCATTTTAAGCGATACACACACTGAAACACTTACTGAGGCCGAACAAGAGGCCATAGACCAGCGTGGATTAAGATCTCTGCTTTTCCTGCCTTTAATGCATCAGGGCAAATCCCTGGGTGTACTCATTGTGGGGAGTGTTGAAAATCTTCATCATTTTACACACGAAGAAAAAGATCTGTTTAGTACCCTGGCCAATCAGGCTTCGCTTGAGATCGAAGGAACCAGACTTGTTGAAGAAAACCTTAGCCATATTCTGAATCTGGAACGGTTACTTGAGGAGCAGAACCAGATGCAAAAAGCCCTGAGAGAAAGTGAGGAGCGATACCGAAACATCTTTGAAACTGCTCCTATGGGAATAGGCATATCACTGAAAGGGAAAAGTGTTCTGGTTAATCCTGCCATGGTACAGATTTTTGGAGCAAATACTCAAGACCAGATGATTGGCAAAGATATTACCGGTTTTGTACATCCTGATAATCGGTTAGAATCTATAAAACGATTACAACTTTTAATGAATGGTGAAAAAGGGCTGTATCCTCATGAAGATAGGTGTATCCGGTTAGATGAAGAGATCATTGATGTGGAAGTAATGGCTACATTGCTCACCTACCAGAATCAACCTGCGGTTCAGGTAATCATTACCGATATCACGGAAAGAAAGCGTATGCGTCAGGTAATGGAAAAACTGAACGCTGAGCTTGAAATGAAGGTAGAGCAGCGCACCGCCCAACTTGAGGTCACCAACAAAGAACTTGAGGCGTTCAGCTATTCGGTTTCGCATGATTTAAGGGCGCCTTTACGCCACATAAATGGTTTTGTCGATTTACTAAACCAGCGTTACCACGACCATTTGCCCGAAAAAGCACGTCACTATATGGATACGATATCCAGAGCATCGCGGCAAATGAGCAAATTAATCGATGAACTTCTGAATTTTTCCAGGACTGGTAGAAAAGAAGTAAAGAAAACATTGCTGGATATGAATAGGCTGGTAAAGGAGGTTAAAGAAGAAATGAAAACTGCTACGAAAGGAAGAAAAATAAAATGGGATATACAGGATTTACCCATGGTTTCTGGCGATTATAATTTACTCAAACTTGTTTGGGCTAACCTGCTCGATAATGCCGTAAAATATACCCGTAAACAAAAAGCAGCTGAGATTACGATAAGTTTTAAAGAAGAACCAAAAAAATATGTATTTTGCATTTGTGATAACGGTGTGGGCTTCGACATGAAATATGCGCATAAATTGTTTGGTGTTTTTCAGCGGCTTCATACGCTGGCCGAATTTGAAGGTACCGGTATTGGGCTTGCCAATGTACAACGCATTGTTAATAAGCATTCAGGGCGTGTATGGGCAGAAGCCGAACCGGAAAATGGAGCGAAATTTTATTTTAGTTTACCTATATAAAGAAGGGAAAAACAATGACTAATTTAAAAACAATTCTGCTGGTCGAGGACAATCCACAAGACGTTGAACTGACCATTGAAGCCCTTTCGGAGTATAACCTGGCCAATAATATAGATATTGCGAGCGATGGAGTTGAGGCGTTGGAGTACCTGCGATATGAAGGTAAGTTTAAAAACCGCACCACCGGTAGACCTGCGGTTATATTGCTCGATATCAAAATGCCACGTATGGATGGTATCGAGATACTGGAAGTCCTTAAAAAAGATGAAAAATTTAAAACTATACCTGTTGTAATGCTCACTTCTTCGCGTGAGGAACCCGACCTGAAAAAATGCTACGCTTTAGGAGTAAATGCATACGTAGTAAAACCGGTAGA
The DNA here is from genome assembly GCA_007129355.1 of Bacteroidales bacterium. Classification (GTDB taxonomy): domain Bacteria; phylum Bacteroidota; class Bacteroidia; order Bacteroidales; family UBA7960; genus SKVR01. The sequence continues at coordinate 23,987 of SKVR01000295.1, forward strand.
TTTTAAAGAATTCATGGAAGCCGTTAAGCAAATGGGTGCATTCTGGGCTATATTAAACGAACTGCCGGCAGAATAATAGCTTTGAAAAATATAAAGATGGAACATATTGCCCTTAAAGTACTTTTTCTGGAAGATTCGGAACCGGATATGGAATTACTGGTCGAGCAATTGTCTGAAGCGGGTTATCAGCTTAATGTATCTCACGCCGACAATGAAGCATCTTTCAAAGAAGCTCTGCAGAAAAAAAAGTATGATATTATTCTCTCCGATTTTAAACTTCCTGGTTTTGATGCTTTTAAAGCACTTAAAATTTGCAAGAAATTATGCCCTGAAATTCCTTTTATTTGTGTTTCTGGTTCAATTGGCGAAGAAGCTGCCGTAGAACTGCTGAGAAAAGGTGCTGTAGATTATGTGATGAAAGACCAGCCCGGCAGGCTGCCATATACCGTACAGCGTGCCCTGGATGAAGCAAAGGAAAGAATGGCTCATCGTAAAGCAGAAACAGACCTCATTGAAAGTGAAAACCGTTTCCGCCAGGTGGCGGAAACGGTACAGGAATGGATTTGGGAAGTTGACACCAACGGAATGTACACATACGCCAGCCCTGTAATAGAATCATTGCTGGGATATACTACTGATGAAGTTGTTGGTAAAAAATATTTTTACGACTTTTTTGTACCTAACGAAAGGGAAAAATTAAAAAAAGTGGTCTTTGAACTTTTTTCCAGAAAAGAGATAGCCATAAATTTTGAAAATACCAACGTTCATAAAAACGGGAATTTGGTGATTCTTTCAACTAGCGGGAGCCCCGTTTTTGATGATGATGGAAATTTTTCCGGATATCGTGGAGTTGATAATGACATCACAGAGCGAAAGGAAGCCGAAGATTTACTGAAGCTCAGTGAAGAAAAATTCCGTAATCTTTTTTACAATCATACAGCTATAAAATTGATTATTGAACAGGAAAACGGAAATATTGTAGAAGCTAATGAAGCCGCAGCCAATTTTTATGGCTTTACGGTTGAAACTTTGCAGAAAATGAATATTTCCCTAATTAATGTTTTGCCTGCAGAAAAAATGAATAATAAAATTGGTAACACTGAAACTTTAAATGATACATATACAGAATTCAGGCATCGTAAAGCTGATGGCACTCTGGTTGATGTGGAAGTTTTTAGCAGTAGTATCAGAATTGGAAACAAAGAATATCTTCATTCCATCATCCATGATATTTCAGAAAAGAAAAAGGCAGAAAAAAACCTGCACATACTTAACAGGGCGATAGAATCGAGTTCTGTCTCTGTCATTATAACAGATGAAAAGGGTGATATTATTTATACCAATCCGTTTTTCACACAGGTAACTGGCTACTCTCAGGAAGAGGCAATAGGCAAGAACCCAAAGATTATTAGATCGGGATGTCATTCAAAAGAATTCTATCAGGAGTTATGGAATACCTTAAATGAAGGAAATAATTGGGAGGGAGAGTTTAGAAATAAGAAAAAAAATGGAGAACTGTTTTGGGAAAAGGCTATAATTTCACCTATATTTAACAGCTATGGTGTTGTAACGAATTTTATTGCCATTAAAGAGGACATCTCCTACCAAAAGCAAGCTGAAGAAACACGCCAACAGCTGGAAGTTGCCCAAAGAACAGCCCGATTCAGGCAAGATTTTCTGGCAAAGATGAGCCATGAAATTCGAACACCTCTTACAGGTGTACTTGGAATGATTGAGGTGTTGGAGCAAACTAAGCTATCAGAAGAACAATCTGATTTTGTCAATACTATTAAAGCTTCAGGAGAAAACCTAAGCGAAATCATCAATCAGGTGTTGGATTTTTCCAAGATTGAGGCAGGAAAGATAAGCCTGCATCCCATCGAATTTGAATTTAAAACTCTGCTAGAGAATACCAAAGTACTTTATAAGGATAACCTAAAGGCTGGTGTTGAACTTGTTGTTGAAATTGATCAGCGAATTCCACCTTTCATCATGGCTGACAAATTTCGTCTTTCGCAGGTGGTTAATAATCTAGTTTCCAATGCTATTAAGTTTACTCATAAAGGTTTGGTAAAACTAAAGGCAAATTTATTAAAAGCGGGAAATACTGATGAACAAATGGTTATTAAGGTTGATGTATGCGATACAGGAATCGGTATAGCTGAAAGTTTACAGAAAAAGCTTTTTAACCCGTTTGTGCAAAGTGAAGAAGGGGAAAAAAGTGTTTATGAAGGCACAGGACTAGGATTATCCATTTGTAAAGAACTCGTTGAACTCATGCAGGGTGAGATTGGCGTTAAAAGTAAAAAAGGAGAGGGTAGTACTTTCTGGTTTTCATTTTCAGCAGATAAAGCTGAAGAAACTTTGCCTGTCCAGAAGCAAATAATCATCCGGAAAAGTTCAAAAAAACTTAGAGTATTATTAGCAGAGGATACACTTGTTTTACAGAAAATTACCAAACTTTTATTAAACTCTATGGGGCACGAAGTTCAAATGGCTAATCATGGTCAGCATGCGATTGAAATTTACAAACCTGATCGGTTTGATCTGATATTTATGGATATTAACATGCCTATAATGGACGGAATAGCTGCAACCCGAATATTGAAGGAGAAATATGCAAATATGCCCCCTATAGTGGGACTAAGCGCCAATGCTTTTGAGGGCGACAGTGAAAAATTCATTGCCATGGGCTTGGATGATTATCTGACAAAACCTTTTAATTACGAAAAGTTGATGTCATTAATTTCCAAGTACTTTGGTTAGTTAATAGTTTTATGATTAAAACATAACCAGTTATTATTAACAAAGCCTTGTCTTTCAAATAACAAATCTATTATATCAATCGTTTTTAACCCAAAATTTTATTTCATTCTATCCTTTGTCATTTTAGATAATATCATTATCTTTGCGCTCCTGAAAATGAAACCTCAAAATACGTCAAAATAAAATGGCAAAGAAATCAAAAGATGCAAGAGTGCAGGTAATTTTGGAATGCACTGAGCACAAGACCAGCGGGATGCCCGGAACTTCACGGTACATTACCAAGAAAAACAAAAAAAATACTCCTGACAGGCTTGAACTGAAAAAGTACAATCCTATTTTAAGAAAAATGACTGTTCATCGCGAAATAAAATAATTTGAATTATGGCAAAGAAAGTAGTTGCAACA
>SKVR01000196.1 GCA_007129355.1 Bacteroidales bacterium
CCTTTACAATCCCCTTACTTACTTTTTTATGAACTATGGGCATATGAAACAGGTAAGAGTTGAAGCCAGAAGAATAGACCGGCTCAAATCAAAATTGTTTGAAATTCACCATAAATCATAAATTAAATAAGGGTTAAACAGGACCTTTTGATCGGGACAGCCTTACATTTTTGGTGCAAACTCGCACTTCGAAGGGATTATTTTATCCATGACAGGCATTACCTTTCAAACAGGTGCCACCTTTAAAGGAAGAGCACTTGCACAGACATCCGTTATACTGGATCAAAATACGGTTGTTCAGCCTCAATAATTCTTTTAGAAGTTATTCTAAATTAAAAGGATGCCTGAGTTTCAAATCAGGCATCCTTTTAATTTACGCTAATCTAATTTTACCTGAGACGTTGCCATTGGGCTTAATTTTTTTGCCTTTTCAGGGCCTATCATATACCTGTTTTGAATTTTTAATAGTGTCAAAATTAAATGCCAGGTAACACAATGGATATATTGATTAAATAAAGTGATTGAAATGTGAGTTTTATGTAACTTTTTGCGTGAATTGTGTAATACAATCCGGCTGTAATAATACAATCTTTGTACTTTATAAAACCCCATTTTAAATTCCTGTGTATCGGAATTTCTAAACAAATCCCACACTATGGAAACCTTGCAATCCAATAAAACAACAACATGGGATGAGAAAAAGAGAAGGCTCAAAAAAATATTTCCTGATATTACCGATAATGATTTGCAATTTAATGATGGCAAAGAAAAAGTTATGATTGAAATGCTGGCAAACAAGCTTGACAAAACAACAGATGAGCTTCGCTTTATCATACATGCAGTATAGAAAATCTCTAATTCTACTAAAATAAAACTAATCTAAAACTCAATAAGATGAAGAAAACAATAATTACGAGCCTGATTGCATTTTGCTTTTTTACAATAAGTATTGCACAGGACTACAACACAGGTATCGGTTTAAGGGGAGGCCCTTTTACTGGTCTTACGGTTAAACACTTTGTCAGCGAGAAAACAGCATTTGAATTTCTCCTGGCCAGCAGATGGAGAGGGTTTGAAATCACCGGGCTCTACGAAATTCATAACATGGCATTTGATGTAGATAGACTCAAATGGTACTATGGATTTGGTGCACATGCCGGTTTCTACGACGGGGACTATACTTACAACCGATGGGGTGAAAGGGGAACAAGATATACTGTGCTGGGGCTGGATGGAATACTGGGCTTGGAATATAGTTTTGCAGAAATCCCATTTAATGTTAGTCTCGACTGGAAACCCACTTTTAATTTTTACGGTTATTCCGGTTTCTGGGGTGATGGCGGCGCCCTTTCAATTCGATATATTTTTTAATGTGAAATATCACTGTCATGGAACCTAAACAATCATTTTTCCCAAAGAATTCTGACTTCACCCGGCCTCTGAACGGTTCTGCCATTAACGGAGCTCCACATTCTGTAAATCCGAATGAGATAAAAGCAGATGATGGTAAAGTACTGAAAAGTCAAATCATGATACGCTTGGAGGAACTGGAAAAACAAAATGACGGACTGAAAAATATCATTAATGAGCGCAAAAACGAAATTGCTGATATCATTGCAGCCAATAAAAAATATATTTCAGTATTGGCACATGATCTGAAAAGCCCGTTCAGCACTATTTATGGAGTTTTGGAAATACTCAAAGAATGTATTCATGAAAACAATTATGATGAAATGGAAGAGTTTATTGATATTGCTTCCAGCACATCGTTAAACACAACCAATCTGATAGAAAATATCCTGGCATGGACTCACTCGCAAATCAATGAAAAACAGTTCAATCCCATTAGGGTAAATCTTGCATGCCTGGTCGGGCGCGAAATTGAGAATAGTAACCTTGCCGTAAAACTTAAAAAAATATCATTGAGTCACTCTATACCACAAAGATTTATAGTACGGGCCGATCTTCATATGTCTCAATCGATCATAAGAAATCTAATCGGTAACGCAATTAAATTCACTAAACCCGGGGGAAATATTGCCATAAGTGTCAGAGAAACAGATCCATTCATAGAGATTAAGGTAAAAGATAATGGCATAGGTATCTCCCGAAACGACCAGAAGGAATTATTCAAAAAAGATACCCTGGAATTAGTGTCAGGCAGCATTAATGTAAATGGTAAGGGACTTGGACTGATGCTATGCAAAGAGTTTGTTGAAATTCAGGGAGGCACCATTAGGGTAGAAAGCCAACCTGGAAAGGGAAGTAGTTTTTTCTTTACATTGCCGAAATATAAATAATTAACGAAAACCGGAAACAGAATATAAAAAACCTTTTGTTCGCCTGTTTTCAATTATCAACTTTTGATTTACAGAGATGAAACTTGCATGAGCACTTCGCTCACAAAAGGTGATGAAAGTAAGTCCATGCAAGTTCCATCAGGCCATGAATTAAACAAATTATAACTGATGAAAAAATGGACATTAATCCTGCTGTCATTTATAATTACAGTGGGATGTGCTACGAACCTGTTAACAGGTCGCAGGCAACTTAGACTGGTAAGTGAGTCTGAACTGCAAATGATGGCTGTAGAACAATACAGGATCTTCATAACAGAACACAATGTGTTAGACTCAGGAAACGATAAAGCTGCAATGGTAAACCGTGTAGGAAACCGGATTGCCAATGCAGTTACCAATTACTACAACGACCAGGGCAAGTCTGAGATACTGGAAGGATACAACTGGGAATTTAATACTGTAGAAAGTGAAGAAGTAAATGCCTGGGCTATGCCCGGGGGTAAGGTTATGGTATACACAGGCTTATTTGCCATTACCCAGAATGAAACAGCACTTGCCATTGTGTTGGGACATGAAATAGCCCATGCTGTTGCCAATCATGGGAGCGAAAGAATGAGCCAGGCCCTGGTTCAGCAATTGGGTGGCATGGCACTTAATGTAGCCTTGATGAATGAGCCCGAGCAAACCAGGAATCTGTTTTTATTGTCATATGGTATTGGAAGTCAGGTGGGAGCAATTCTTCCATGGTCGCGACAGCAGGAAACAGAAGCCGATAAGTTTGGATTGATATTTTCTGCCATGGCTGGCTATGATCCGAGGGAGGCTATTCCTTTCTGGCAAAGAATGTCATCAGCAGGCGGGGCCAGTCCGCCTGAATTTCTTAGCACACACCCGGCAGATGAGACAAGAATGGAAAATCTGAAGGAATTTATGCCCGAAGCTCTGAAATATTATTCACCACAATAACCCTGTTACTTTTTCGGAAAAATTACTATAATCAACTTTCATAATTGATATGTGGTTTTTTTTAGTTTAATTTGTATTATTATATTCCATGAACAGGCAGGCCCACACACCTGATTATCAGCTTAAAAAAAAATTACCTCATTGAAATGGCAAAAACAGAGAAATCAAAACCGGTGAATCCCAAATCCAAAGTAGTTTCAAAAGAAAAGAAGCCTGCCGCTGATTCCTCGTTATTTCCTATAGTGGGGATTGGTGCATCAGCCGGGGGACTGGGTGCTATGGAGCAGTTCCTGAAAAATGTACCTGAAAAAAGCGGAATGGCCTATGTAGTGGTCCAGCATCTGGATCCCACCCAGAAAGGGATGCTTCCGGAGTTGCTTCAGCGAAATACCCCGATGAAAGTTTTTCAGGTAAGGGATAATTTGAAGGTCAGACCCAATTGTGTTTATGTGATCCCACCCAATAAAAGCATGTCGATCCTTCACGGGAAACTTCATCTGTTTCAGCCAAAGGAAAAAAGGGGGCTGCGTCTTCCCATTGACTATTTTCTGCGATCGCTTGCCGAAGATCTCAAAGAATGTAGTATCGGGCTTATTCTCTCGGGTATGGGATCGGATGGCAGCATCGGATTACGGGCCATTAAAGAAGCAAATGGTATTGTAGTGGTGCAGGATCCCGCCTCGGCAGAATACGATAGCATGCCGCGCAGTGCCATTGCATCTGTTCTGCCAGATATTGTAGCACCACCCCAGGAACTAGCCGAAAAACTCATCGGGTTTTTAAAACATTTACCCCTGGTACAACATGATATAGAAGATGATACCAAAGATCAGAGCTCGTTGGAAAAAATTATTATTCTGCTTCGAAGCTTCACCGGCAACGACTTTTCACAATATAAGAAAAGCACCATGTATCGCCGGATTGAAAGGCGTATGGGCGTGCATAAAATTGACAAAATAGCCACCTACGTTAACCTGCTGCAGGAGAACCCCAAAGAAGGTGAAATCCTTTTCAAAGAACTGATGATTGGTGTTACCAATTTTTTCCGCGACAGCAAAGTCTGGGAAAAACTGGAGCAGGAGATCATCCCTGCAATGATTGACAAGCAGCAGGAAAATACAGTGTTACGGGCCTGGGTGCCCGCCTGTTCTTCAGGTGAAGAAGCCTATAGCCTGGCCATTGTTTTTAAAGAAGCCCTGGCGAAAATAAATCCGCGTAAAAATATTTCTTTGCAGATTTTTGCCACCGACCTCGATGCCGATGCTGTTGAAGCAGCCAGAAAAGGCCATTATTCTGTAAATATTGAAGTTGACGTATCACCCCAACGCCTGTCCACGTATTTTGCGAAATCAGAAGATGAGGGCTATCGTGTAACCAGCGAAATAAGAGAAATGGTGGTGTTTGCCCAGCATAACCTGATCATGCACCCTCCGTTTATTAATATCGACATCATCTCGTGCCGCAACCTGCTGATTTACCTGAATGTGGAGCTTCAAAAAAAGATTCTCGGTCTTTTCTACTTTAGCCTCAATAATGAAGGAGTAATGGTATTGGGCAGTTCAGAAACTTTGGGCACAATGGGCAATCATTTTGAACCGGCAGACCATAAACTCAAAATATTTAAATGCGCTGCCAACGCCGTGGCACCCGATTTATTAAATTTTCCATCATCTTTCTCACGTGCAAAGCCCGTGGTCAAAGAAAAACCGAAAACAAAGGATTCTCCCCCCAACATACAAACACTTGCTGATCAGTTTTTATTGCAGCAGTTTACACCCCCCGGGGTGCTGGTGAACGATAATGGTGACATTTTATACATTAACGGGCGTACCGGTAAATATCTTGAACCCGCTGCCGGAAGGGCCAACCTGAATATTTTTCCCATGCTGCGCGAGGGCTTGCGCCAGGAGTTTCATCTTGCATTCCGCAAGGTTCTTGAAAAAAAAGAATCGCTGGTTTTACCCCATTTAAAAGTGGGGACCAACGGAGATTATCAAACTCTGAATATTAGCATTAAATACATAGATAAACCGGGCACCTTAAATGGTAACTTAATGATCATCTTTACCGATGTGCCTGATGTTGTTGACGTGAAACCCCGGTCTAAGCCAATGGGTAATACCGTAAAAAGTGACCGGGAAACCGAACTGGAGAAAGAGCTGCAATATAACCGCGAAAAAATGCAAAGTACGATGGAGGAAATGCAAACCTCGCAGGAAGAACTCAAATCAACCAACGAAGAATTGCAATCCGCCAACGAAGAGCTGCAATCGGCCAATGAAGAGCTTACAAGCTCAAAGGAAGAAATGCAAAGCCTCAACGAAGAACTGCAAACCCTTAATGCAGAGCTTCTTGCCAAGGTAGAGGATTATACAAGGGTGGATAACGACATGAAGAACCTGCTCAACAGCACCGATATCGCCACGTTGTTTTTGGACAAAGAGCTGAATATACGCCGGTTTACCATCCAGGCCACCAAACTCTTTAAGTTCAAAAAAAGCGATGTCGGAAGGCCATTTACCGACCAGTCATCGGATCTGGATTACCCCGATATGGCCGATGATGCAGAGGAAGTATTGCGAACGCTTATATTAATTGAAAAACAAGTACCCGGAAAAGATGGAAAATGGGTTTCCATTCGCCTGATGCCCTATCGTACTTATGATGACCGGATTGACGGGCTGGTTATAACCTTTATCGATATATCGGAATTGAAACGTGTGGAAGAACAATGCAGAGAGTCATCTCAAATTCAAAACTTACTGTTAAATACAACAGAAGATTTAGTCATTAAATTGTCAACTGACTGGGAAATTGTGGAATTCAATCCGGAAGCAGAAAAGTTTTTTGGTGAAAAACGTGAAAATGCCATAAAGCAGGATTTCTTTCAGATGTTTGTGCCCGAACCCGTGCAAAGTAAAAAAAGGCAAATGCTGAGAAAAATGTTAAACAATTTGAAGAATGGCAGGTTTAAAACAGAAGTAATTGCAGCCAAAGGCAATACGGCTGAAGTAGACTTTTCAGCAAGAGTATTGCTCAACAACATGAATGTGCCTACAGGAATGGTTTTGATAGGCGAATGTGGCCAATAACTTTCATGGCCATTGCATGCAGCGAAGCTAAATCTCAAAGCTCTTCCCAGTTTATAAATGAAAATAATCTAAATTACTATGAATACCGAAGAACCTGATTTTACAGACCCACGCAAATTGCGCAAGCAAGCTGAGAAAATACTTCAGCAGAAAAAGGAAAAAGCCTTACTGGATGAACAGAATGAAGCCGATGCCAAAAAGCTTTTGCATGAATTACAAGTGCACCAGATAGAACTGGAAATGCAGAATGAAGAGCTTCTTAATGCTTATGAAGCGGCCGAAGCAGCTTTAAAAAGGTATACCATTGTATTTGACCAGGCACCCATGGGCTTTATTACCATTGAAAGCGATGGTACGATTGCTGAATTGAACTTTGCCGCTGCTGAAATGCTTGGCGACCGGCGCTTCAGTCTTATGGGCAGCAATTTTAAGCTGTATATTTCAGACGAATCCAAAACTGCGTTTTCCGATTTTTTCAAAAAAGCATACGCCACACACCGGAAGGAGACATGCAAAATACTGCTTGGTAACGATACAGAGGCTGAACGCCTAATATATATAGAAGGAATTGTAATAGAAAATGACAACAATTGTATGTTGTCATTAGTGGATGTTGCTAGTTTTTTAGAATAATTAAATGTTAAAAGTGCTGCATCAAATTCGATAATTACCCGTACGCTGAGCCTGTCGAAGCGTATATTTATGTCGTTTCGACAAGCTCAACGACCAGTGGGGAGGTTTAAGGCAGCACTTTTAATCACTTAAATGCTCTAGAGCATCCGGAACACCTTCTAAAACCGGTATCCCAGTGAAAGTCCGAATCCAGTGTTCTTAATAGCCAGTTCATTAGCCGGAACCCTGTTATCTTCAGGATTTATATTTAGCATCCCCAGCTGTGTATTGAGCTGGAAGAATAATCCGCCTGCCATTTCGTAGCCCGCAAAAACATTTCCCCCGACATCAAGTGGTCTAAAATAAGTTTTAGTTAAAGGATCACCTGCATCAACCGTATTTGTGAATTCAATATCATCCTCATAGGATAATGAGCCCCCTTCATATTTGGCCTTGCCCATGATTCCATAACCCACATAAGGCCCGAAGCCAACCATTACATAACCGGCGCCAAGTAATCCTTTATAAACAAAATTCAAGGGTAATTCAATATAAGAAAGGTTATAGGTGCGTGTAGCAGAGCCGATAACAGTTTTTGCTCCCTTGGTAGAGAAAATCAAACCGGGTTGAAAATAGAATTCTGGTGCAATGGGTATCTGAACGTTGGTTCCGATATGATAACCGATGATCATATCGTTGTCCAGGGTAGCACCACTTGCGTCTTTACCATTCAGATTCTGAAAGTTTACGCCCCCTAAAAGGCCAAAGGCAGGCCGTGCACTTTGTGTGCTTTGAGCAATCGTTAATGTTGCTGAAAGCAAAAGCATTAAAGCAATAAATATTATTTTGATTTTCATATCAGTTTTTTTTAAAAATTAAAATGTAATGAATTATTGGGCAGCTTCCTCTGCCTCAGCCCTCATTTTTTCGTTGGCAGTGATCAGGAATTCGACCCTGCGGTTCAGTCTGCGTCCTTCGGTTGAACTGTTATCGTATCTGGGTGTGTTCTCACCAAAGCCTTTGACTGTAAGACGTTCTCTGGAAATACCTTGCTGTGAAAGGTAATTTGATACGGTACCGGCCCGTTGGATCGACAGATTCTGGTTATAGGCTTCAGCTCCTCTGCTGTCAGTGTGCCCCTGTACTTCTATGTCGGTTTCATTATAACTGTTCAAAACCTGAACCAGTTTATCAAGGTTTCTTTTTGCTTCATCAGACAGATTTGACTGGTCAAAGCCAAACAGAATGTTGCTGCTGAACTCCACAACAATACCTTCACCAACCCGTTCTACCCTTGCATCGGGCACTGTGTTTTTGATTTCTTCAGCTTGTTTATCCATTTCATTACCAATTACAGCACCTGCGGCACCTCCAACGGTTGCTCCAATGATTGCACCCAGGGCGGTATTTCCTGATGTTCTTCCTATTACGGCACCTGCTGCTCCGCCTGCTGCGGTTCCGGCAGCTGCTCCTTTCTGGGTTTTACTCCAGGATGCGCAGCCCACAAAAAGCACTGCTGCCACCATAGCCACTATAAGGCTTACTCTTAATTTTTTCATAATATTTGGTTTTAATGGTTTTTAGATAAGATAGAATTATGATAATTGGGTTATGTTTTTTAATCCTTGTAGATAGAATTCAACGTACAAAACTACTCCTCCCATAGCTGGAAAGTGTTACATGCATTACTAAATAAGTTGCATGATTCACACATTGAAAACAATAGGTCGGATAGGAATGCTGAAGGCTTTTTGTCAATTGAATCCATCTTTTGCCCAGTATCTATTCCTGCAGGTAAAAATGTACCAAATTCATGGTCATAGTCTATGCACGAATCCCCTTCCGATTTTCACGAAAAAGCCTAAGCATTGACTTTTGTCCTGGCTAAATTTTTATTCTGTCCACCCTTTGTCCACCCCTGAAATTAGCTATTCCTGTTTTTTGATGGTAATTTCAAACTAACATTTAATGCCGGCCATTGATTGAGAGTGAATGAAGCCTGCAAGAATCCTAAAAAACAAATTCAAATTTTTTATTTACCAAAAACAATTGATCATGACAAAAAGAAGAATATTTTCATGGTATTCATTGGCTGTAATTGGAGCAATGTTAATACTAATAAGCAGCTGCGAAAAAAAAGAAGAAGTTGATCTCCCTTCAACAGAAGATGTAAGTAAATATTTGCAGGAGTTACCATCCTGGAATCAGTTCTCTCCCCCTGGTGAAACCCAGCCTCCCACTCCGACTGGTGACCCTGTGACTTTAGAGGATGTTGTTCTCGATGTGGAGGAGATAAACGAAGATGGTAGTATTA
>SKVR01000077.1 GCA_007129355.1 Bacteroidales bacterium
AGTTTTGACCATATTTAATACGTGCAACTGTATCTTCAGGGTATTGCCATGCCGGGGGCAGAAAGCCTACAATCTGGTTCAACATTTCATGAATGGGCATTTCCTGTTTTAAAATACGGGTGGCCTGATTGATTGCTCCCAGCTCTTTTAATCTTTCTCTTCTCTCAGAAATAAGTTGTTTTATCTCTTCCTGGCTAATGTTTATTTCATCAGCAATATGATCGCGATTGTTGGATGTCTTTTTCTGAGGGTTATTTCCCAATGAATCTTGCATTTTTTTAGATTGCCTTTTGTGATGGTAACAAATAAACTTTTAAAAAATAATGATTAAATTGCTTTACGGGGTGTGCCCGGCTAAAAAATTACATTACTGTTGACTGTAATAATAATAATAATTGAATGGATGCTCAAAGTTAATTTAAATCCACAGAATGCCTTATTACAAAAAATACAGATCAATACCAAGAAATTGATAAAATATAGTTGTTTTGCAAGAAAAGGAATCGGTGTGGTTAAAAGATGTAAAATTGCCATAAATAATCCGATGTAGTATTAACCCCCCCAAAAAAAACAGCAATGAATGTACAATTAAAGAAGTTTATGGATTATGTAATTGCCAAAAATCCGGCTGAAGCAGAATTTCATCAGGCAGTTGAATAGGTTGCCGAAACCATTCTGTTTTTTCTGGATGAAAACCCCAAATACCGGGCTGCAAAGGTTTTTGAACGCATGGTCGAAGGAGTAATGGCATTGCTGAACTTTTCAATGACTTCTTCGTCAGAAACATCGGAAAGAGCAAAGTCATACAGGTTATCGTCTTCCATAAACTCATCAAAAATGTCGGTGGTGAGCACAACGGTTCTGGGGATGGTTACCATGGCATCTTCCCAATGAAACATCAGCTTGTATTTGTTGACGAAGGAGTCTATGAATGCCAGTCCGCGGGCTTTGCCCCCCAGCTGACCGTTGTTTAGCCTTCATCCTTTTTTCTTTTGCTTTTTTTGGGCATGTAAACAAGCGAAGCCCGCTTTTTACCATCCATAATTACCTCAAGGGGTTTTGTAAAACGAACATGTTTGAAATACCTGGTTTCGTTAATTAGTTCGCATTTATCAAGTTCTTCCCAATTGATATAATCAATAAGGTCGTTGTGTTTTACTGAAAAGTACCCCACGTTCATTGAAATTACATTATGAAAAAAGTGGGAACCCAGTGAGGCATCCAGCGGAAATTCTTCCATACTAACTTCCACAATGATTTTTGCATTTGATATTTGCGACCAAACTACCGGTATGCCGATAAACCGGTCTCGTGTACCCCAGCGTCCCGGGCCAATCAGTATATATTTCCGGTTTTCATCCACCATTTTGCGGTTGAGCATATCTATCTCATCACGCATTTTTTCGGTTCTAAGTTTGTCAAACTTCTTAATATCTACAAAAATTACATCGTCAATATCATCAATTCTTCCGTTACCCATGCCGTTCTCAGAATATAAGAGGAGTCGTTCGTTATCTATTTCATCCAGACTGATTTCGTTATCGATAATGTTTTTAATAAGAGGTTTGATCTGAAGCAGGTGGAAGGAAGATCTGCCCTCTTTGTCTTTATTTAGGTCTATGGCAAATTCAATTTCTATGGGCGATCCCAGGGATTCAGAAACAATATCCAGGATCACTTCAATTGTTTTTGCCATGGGTATGTAATCGTATTTCAGAATATTGGCAAAATTAATAACCCTGGGGCCGGGGTCTGTTAATCCGGGTATGGTACGCTCATTGGATATGTCATAAACCGATGCCGAATGTTTTATGGTTCCATGTTCTTCAGCTTTGGAAATTTCAAGTTTGCTTAATGAAGCATCGTCGCCATCGAGCAGGTTGACTTCTTTGTTTGCCATATTAATGGCGTAAAAGTGCAGCTGCGAATTTTTAAACAGATCTTTTGGTGTGTAAATCTCCAGCTGTGGATGCATCGGTGAAAACCGATAGGTTTTTTCGCCCTCTACGACATATTTCCCTAAACCAACAGCAGCCACGGCAAATCCTTCATCGGGTTTCATGTATGAGAATGGATAGAAATTGTAAGATTGGGCTACACCACTAATATGTGGGTAAAAGTAATTGCCGTATTCATTACCGGCCACTTCCTGTATGATAACAGCCATCTTTTCTTCCTCAATCTTGTAATTAACAGCACGAAAGTATGCCTGGGCAGTAGGTGAGAAAATGGATGCAAAAACCAGTTTTATGGCATCCATGAGTTGTGTCAGCCTTACCTTAATATCAGGATGGTTATTGGGAAGCAAAAAAGTGTCGAATATTCCTGCAAAAGGTTGCATAAGTGAATCTTCAAAAAGGCTTGATGATCTTATGGCAATGGGTTTATTGATAATACTTAGATAAGTTTTGAGCCTTTTAATGAGCGTTCCGGTAAGGTCTCCGGCCATAAACATCTCTTGTATTTTTCTGTAGTCGGTTTCAGTGTATATTTTATCATACAGATTGTTTCTCTGAATAAACATTTCAAACTCTTCAGTTCCGATAATGGATGTTTTGGGTGTGCAGATATTAATATCGTGAACAAGTTCGTTGAATGAAAAATTATTGATGATCATATTGATGAAAGCCAGCCCGCGACCCTTGCCACCCAGGGAGCCCGGTGCCAGGCGCACAACATTGGTTTCATCGGTAAGGGCCGATTCCTCATAATTAACAACCTTTCCTCTTAATCTTTCCTGGATGCATTTTTCAATCACATCGATCATATAATCCCTAACACGCCCCGGGCATTCAAAATCCTCCACTTTGAGAGGTTTGATCTTTTTGGCAATCTGGATTTCACCCCTGGCCATCAACCAGTGTGAGAAATGATTCTTGCGGGCATGGTAGATTAATGACTTTTCAGGTATTGATCTCAAATGGGTTTGAAACTCTTTCATGGAGCGTGCAACGGCAATTTCTTTTCGGCCTTCTTCATCGCGATAAACAAAATTGCCAAAACCCAGGTAGTAATTGATAAAACTTTGCAGATCTTGCTTGAGAGTTTCGGAATTTTTATTGATGAATGTTGCTTTCAGGTGATAAGCATTCTGTGCATTTTCCACATCCGATGATTGCAATACAATGGGCAGGTCGGGCATCTGATCTCTAGCATAGGCTGCCAGGTTTAAACCGGCTTTGCTGTCGAGTTTGCCTTCTTTCTCAAATTTAACGTCAGAAATGAGACACAGTAAATTATCGCGGTATTGCTCAAAAAGTGTTAGTGCTTCATTGTAGTTTGATGCCAGGAGCACTTTTGGTCGTACCCGCATTTTCAGAAGTTTGTACATTTCATCGGTGTGTACTTCTTCAATGAGTTGTCGGGTTTGTTCAATTACAATGGAGTAAAGGATAGGGAGGTAACGGGAATAATATCTGGCCGAGTCTTCCACCAGCAGGATTACACGAACCATACCGATATTGATATCGTTTTCCACATTCATCCGGTCTTCAATGTATTTTACCATGGCCAGAAATACATTGGAATCACCGTTCCAGACAAATACCTTGTCAATATATTTGATGTTCTTGCTGCCATCTTCAAACATTCCGATATCGCTGTTATTATTGAGAAGCAAAAAAATCGGAATGTTGTTATAGATTTGTTTGATAATCCGGCTGAGTTGTATAGGTGTGTCTTTATCAACCCCCATCATTACTATTACCATGTCAAAATATTTCTCCTGGAGTTTCTCAAGTGCTTCTTCCGGAGTTGAAACTCCCGTGATACGGGGAGCCGACGACAGGTTCAACTGGTAATATTCGCCTCTTACCTGCTCGAAAAACCTGCCCTCCTGCTCAATAATGTAAGCGTCATATAAATTAGCCACCAGTAATATTTCCCTGACTTTATATTGCATAAGGTCGTGATAAATGTCGCGGTCAGAGTTATGCTTTACAAGAAATTTCTGAAGCAACTGCCTGCTCATAGCGGCATGTGACCTTTCAGGACTTGGTTCTTCTTCTTTCTTCTGGGTTGCGGTTTTCTGAAGCAGTTCCTTACCTATGTAGGTATTCAGATAGCCAGAGATCAAACTGCTCAGGTTGTTTATAAGGTCACGCTCCTCCATCATAAAAGGACCTTCATCGATGTCAGGATGCTTAGAAAGGTAAAATATTTCTATAAGACCTTCACGTCCATCAATGGTCTCAAATGATTTTTTCTGGCACCAGTCGGTTTTGTGGAACTTGCTGCTGCTGTACACTGTAATTTTTCCGTATTTAATTCGGGCCACAGTATCTTCAGGATAATGCCATGCTGATGGAAGAACTTTGCATATCTCCTGAAACATCAGGTCGAGGGGTCTATCCTGCTTAAGGATTTGGGTAGTTTGATTAATGGCACCCAGCTCCTTAAGCCTTTCGCGCTTCTCCGAAAGGATTTTTTGTATTTCATCTCTGCTGATAGTTGTTTCAGGCAGCGGGGAAGTATCAGCAACTTTTTGCGGATCCTTGTTTTTGGTTTCGGGTTTGGGAACGGAACCTTTCATATTGTGCCGGATTATCTTATGAATGTTCTAAAATACTAATTATCACTAATAACTCCCTTTTTTATATGAAAAAGTTTTTGGTTTTTTTGATGAAGGTTGCGATGTTAGGTTAATAAGTAAATGAGTAAATGAGAAAATGAGTAGATAAGAAAGTGAGAAAGTGAGTTGGGATGGCATCCCTTTGCAAGTTTAGTAAATGAGAAAATAGTAAAATAAAAGAATGAGAAAAAATGTTAATGGCTTATTTAGATAGGTGGGGTGATTGGAATCAGGTTCTCCATAATAAAATTTTCCACATAAACAAGTAAAACGAAAAAAATATTTGTTTTTGAAATTTTTGATATTGAATATATAATTGAATTAAAATTGTGTAATAGAATTCATACCAGTCCAATTGGTTTATAATCTTAAAAAAAAACAGACAAATGAACGCACAACTAAAAAAATTTATGGATTATGTAGTGGCTAAGAATCCTGCAGAATCTGAATTCCACCAGGCTGTGGAAGAGGTAGCAGAAACCATTCTTCCTTTTTTGGATGAAAATCCAAAATACAGGGCTGCCAAAGTTTTTGAGCGCATGATCGAACCCGAAAGAATCATTATCTTCAGGGTACCGTGGATTGATGACAAGGGAGAAGTGCAGGTAAACCGGGGTTTTCGTATTGAGATGAACAGTGCTATTGGTCCTTACAAAGGCGGTCTGCGTTTTCACCCTACAGTAAATCTGGGTATTCTTAAGTTTCTTGCATTTGAGCAGGTTTTCAAAAACAGTCTTACTTCTTTGCCTATGGGCGGGGGCAAGGGTGGAAGTGATTTTGACCCCAAAGGAAAGTCTGACAATGAAGTGATGCGATTTTGCCAGAGCTTTATGACAGAATTGTCGCGCCATATTGGCCCCGACACAGATGTACCTGCAGGTGATGTGGGCGTGGGTGGCCGTGAAATCGGCTTCATGTTTGGTCAGTATAAACGTATCCGGAACGAATTTACAGGAGTATTGACAGGCAAGGGACGCGAATATGGCGGAAGTCTTATCCGGCCTGAAGCCACTGGTTATGGATGTGTTTATTTTGCGCAGGAAATGCTCGCCACAATTAATGAAGGGTTCAAAGACAAAGTGGTTGCTGTAAGTGGTTCGGGTAACGTTGCCCAGTTTGCCACTGAAAAAGTAATCGATTTGGGTGGAAAAGTAGTAACCTTATCTGATTCCAGCGGCTACATATACGATAAGGATGGTATCGATGCCGATAAGCTTGCTTATGTGAAGGAATTAAAAAATATCAAGCGTGGTCGAATCAGCGAATACGCCGATCGCTATGGCTGCAAATACGTTGAAGGCACCAGCCGTCCGTGGGAGGAGAAGTGTGATATTGCCCTGCCTTGCGCCACCTAAAACGAAATCAATGGCAAAGAAGCTCAGAAACTTATCGACAATGGATGTATCTGCATCAGTGAAGGTGCCAACATGCCCTCTACTCCTGATGCGGTGGAGCTTTACCTGAAGCATAAAATTCTTTATGGCCCCGGCAAAGCTGCCAATGCCGGTGGTGTGGCTACTTCAGGACTAGAAATGAGCCAGAATTCATTGAGGCTTTCCTGGACCCGGGAGGAAGTGGATCAGCGACTGCACAACATCATGATTAATATTCATAAAGCCTGCGTGAAATACGGACAGGAAGGCGATTTTGTGAATTATGTAAAAGGCTCTAATATCGGCGGCTTTGTAAAAGTTGCGGATGCAATGATGGCGCAGGGATACGTGTAAAGTTTGTTTTTATAAGGGTGAGGGTGTCCGGGCTTTTGGGCCTGGATGCCCATTTTTATGTCAAATGTCAGATTTATGATATTGAGAGCCGAAGGCTCGAAATCCCGTCCATACGGGATTAAATGTTGAGAACCGAAGATGGAATACTCAAACCCCTAAACCCCTAAACATTTTAACCTTAACCATAACCTACTTCACCCTCCCATGGTATTTCTTCAGGTAATATTTGCAGAAGGAGTGAAAAAGATTGATATCATCTTTATTAAAAAGCATTAGCCGCTCCATGATTCGGGTGTAGATAAGGTTTTCGGGAAGCATTTCCACATCAGCAAGGATTTGGCGGGCTTTTTCGCGAACAATGGGTAATTCCGCTTCCACGGGTGGATCCAGGGTTTTCATTTTCCAGGTTAATGTAACCTTGCTAAGATGGGTGGCATAAACCATTACTGATTGTGCCAGGTTGAGTGATGGGTATTTACGATACATGGGAATGGTAGAAAGCAGGTGGCATTGGGCAAGTTGTTCGTTACTCAGTCCGGATTCTTCTCCTCCGAAAACGATAGCTACATTTTTTATGGTATTTCCCTTATCAAGGATGATTTGCGGCAGTTCTTCTACAGGATGATAGGTATCGGAAACACTTCTTTTTTTGGCCGTTGAGCCTATAACCAGATCAATACCTGTTATGGCTTCTGCAAGATTGGTAAATACTTTTGCCTGTTCCAGAATGTCGTTTGAGCCATGGGCGGTAGCACGTGCCCTTTCACCCAAATGTTTAGCCATAGGAGAAACCAGATACAATTTTGATATGCCCATGGTTTTAATGGCTCTGGCTGCGGCCCCGATATTCTCCTCCCTTGCAGCATTTGCCAGAATAAAAATTACTTCCCTCATTTATACTTCCCTCTTAACCTTAACCTTTTCATTGGATAAACTTCAGATATCTTTCTCGGATGGCCTGGAGTTTTTCAATGGTAAGATTTTCACGGAATATTCTTACAAGTTCAATAATTCTTCCCTGCTCCATGAAGGCAGCGCGGGCGGCGTCAAAAAAGATTAGAGATGTATCGTATTTTACCTCTGTAGTGATTTTTTTGAACTCTTCCCAGTCAACATAACGAGGTATTGTAAAAAATCCACGGTGGGCAGTACCCTCATCAAGGTAAATGCCCTCTTCAATCGGTTTCAGGTGAAGAAATTTATTAAGTTGTATCAGACCCATTTGATTATAAATTTTTCGGGTACCTTTTTTCAGATTTACTCCCATTTTTTCGAACATGGCCTGCACGGCAGTGATCTGGTTATATTGCCCAAGATGGAGCATCCTGATAACAGGATAACTTTCGTTCATGATATGGATCTGCCCGACGGCTCCGTCGATATGCTGATAGCAGTTCTGTTTTATGTACTCTAGTGTGCGGGTAAGATGTTCAAATGTATAATGACGTTCAAGAAACCAATATAAGTAAAGGGGTTTACTGGTTTTAGGCTGATCATCATAATACCCAAAGAAAGGGGATACAGCTTCAAGAATACAGATATTCAGATTGAGATTGATGTCTGTAATACAGGAAAGTGGCTCTTCCTTGGTAATCCATCCGAAACGTTCAATAACAAGGTCTGTGGTTTTTTCTTTAATTGATTCCATGGCTGAACTATTTTATGTATTACTATAAAATTAATGTATTTCACCATAAAAACAAAAAGCTCTCCGGAATTATAGTGTCGATTTTCCGGAGAGCCAGGTTTATGTATTAAATTATATGTTTTTTATTTTTGCTGGTGCAGATGTACATCCATTTGCGGGAAGGGGATATTAAGTCCTTCTTTAGCAAATGTTTTATAAACTTTTTCATTCATATCAAAGAATACGCCCCAGAAATCGGCTGAATTGGCCCATGCCCTTACGGTAATATTTACACTGCTGTCGCCCAGCTCGCTAAGTGCGATAAAGGGTGCGGGATCTTTAAGTATCCTTTCATCTTCTTGAATAAGCTTCAGAAGCACTTTTTTTGCTTTGTCGTAGTCATCGCCGTAAGCAATGCCAAATGACCAGTCAGCCCGACGGATGGGCTTAACAGAAAAATTGGTTAGCGAATTGTTAGCCAGGCCAGAGTTGGGAATGATTATAGTAACGTTTTGAGGAGTTTTCAAAAAAGTGACAAAAATCTGAATTTCTTCAACAGTACCCGAATAACCTTCGGCAGTTATAAAGTCTCCCACCTTAAAAGGCTTGAAGATAAGTATGATGACCCCACCGGCAAAGTTCTGCAGTGTCCCCGACAATGCCAGACCAATGGCAAGACCGGCGGCACCCAATATGGCAATAAAAGAGGTTACAGCAACCCCCACCATGCTCATAACACTTATTATAAGCAATACTTGCAGTAAAATGGCTATCATGCTGGAAAGGAATCCGCGCAGCGATGGGTCCATTGCCCGCTTTTCAAAAGAAATTTTCATGATTCTGGTAATACGGCCTATGATATATAAACCTATAATCAGAACCACAATTGCACCCAAAACCTTGGGGCCATAAATCACCAGAGATTCAATAAATTGGTCTTGTAAATTTTCCATAAAATTATATCTAACAGATTAATAAATAAGGTTTTTGTATTTCGGCGCAAAAATAATTAAATTATTTTTGCAAATTGCGAAAGATCAAACTTTTTTCAGGACCTGAAGGACTCTTTTGCCGATAAAAAAGAGGCTGTATCAAAACTCCCTTATGGTCATTGAGCCTGTCGAAATGACGTCTGTATTTCAGACTATTATACGCTTCGACAGGCTCAGCGTCCAGTTAAACCAAGCCTTTTGAGACAGC